>JAKAHZ010000149.1 GCA_021814615.1 Nitrospirota bacterium
GTATTTGTCAAGGGGAATATCAGGCAAACAAAAGTGCGGCACAAAAGAAACTGTTCAAAAAAACTATTTCATCCCCGCAAGATAGTCCGTCACTAGATTGATTTCCTGATCGGTCATTCTTCCCGCAAAAGACGGCATGGCAGTGTTGGGATTATGGGACTGCGGGCTCTTGATCTGCTGCACGATGAAATCCCGCGTGCGCCTGCCGCCGACATTCGTCAGGTTCGGCCCGACCGATCCTCCCTTGCCGCCGATCGTGTGGCAATCGAGGCATTTTCCCCGCGCCATGATCGCTTTGGCCTGTGCGTGGGTTTCACAGCCCATGAGCGCTGAGCCTGCCGCGATAATAATCAGCACCAGAATCAATCCGGTCAGAGCACGCTTTCCGTTCACGATTGCCTCCGAATAAAAAAAAGAGGAACACCTCCCGGCATTCCTCTTCTTCAGCGGAATCATACTTTACTCAAGGGTGATCGCCTGCACCGGACAGCTGTCGACCGTCTGCTTGCAGTCGCAACTATCGCAGGCTTTGGGATCTTTGACCCACGCCTTGTCATCCCTCAATTCGTACACATTGGGGCAGAGTTCGGTGCAGAGACCGCAGCCGATGCAGAGTTCGAGGTTCACGACCGGAGTAGCCATGGGGTGCCTTCCTTTCTCAGAGGGTGATCTGAAGAGAGTGTAGCGGACAGGGCCGCTTATTGCAAGCATCATAATAAAATATACGGGCAGGGGCCATGATATGGGTCATACTTACGACAGGATTATGCGGAAGGGCGTTGGCGCAGGAGCTGCGTTATCTCTCCTGCGACACGGTCCGGTGTTATGCGTTCCATGCATGCCAGATAGGTTTTGTTTGAGCAGGAGCGGCTCCGGCAGGGGACGCAATCCACATCGGAAGCAGCGATTACGCGATTAGCCGCACCGATGGGCCCTGTGCGATCGGGATCGGCCGCTCCGAAGAGGGCGATGACCGGAGTCCCGACAGCCGTGGCAAGATGCATCGGTCCCGTATCTCCGCTTACCAGGAGAGAACAGCGTTCGAGCAGCGCCCCGAGCTGGAGAAGAGATGTTTTGCCGGCGAAGGAGCGGGGTTTTGTGCGCGACGCTTCGATGATCTGTTCCGCCAGGGGCACGTCGTCAGGCCCGCCGATGATGATCGCCTGGCCGCCGATACGTTCGGCGATCAGGTCCGCAAGTTCTGCGAACCGTTGGGCAGGCCAGCGGTTCACCGCATGGGTTGCCCCGGGGTTCAATGCTATAACGGGCGCCCCCGACGGAGGCGAAGGCAGGATCTCCTTGGCGAAGTCTCGGGAAGGGGCGTCGAGAAAGAATTCCAGCCGGTCGCCTGCAGGGGGAATTCCGAGGGGCGCCAGCGTCTCGAGGTAATTCTGCACAGCGTGGATGATCCGTTTCCTCGCCTTGTGGTAAACAAGGATCCGGCAGGGGAATGAGGCAGCAACGAGAGCCCAGGCCTTCAGGTTGCTCCGCTGGAAGTTCAGCACCAGGTCAAAGGACCGCGAACGGAGGTCCTTCCAAAGCTGCAGAAACGCCGGCAAGGAGCGGTGTCGGTTCGATCGTTCGTAAACGATCGCCTCTCGAACGCCGGGATGGTGGTGGAAGAGGCTTGCAGTCGACGCCGATCCGACGAGCAGCGTGATCGATGCTGTAGGATAGGCCTTGTTGAGCGCCCTGACGACTGGCGTCATCTGGATGAGATCTCCCACGGCGCCGGGTTTGATGATCAGGATGTTCCTGTACATGGAAGTTGGGGGCCTTGGCCTTCTCGAACCGATGACATCATAGACGATATGTGTGCCAAGTGCAAGGAACACTGCATTGTAGAAAATGTTCTTTACAAACATCATCGCTTCCCCTATTATGGAGTCCGATGCTCGTGAATAATTTGTCCTTATTTATCCGTGCGATGGCGGTTTTTTCCGTGATTGCGCTCGCGGCGCCGCCTCTCAACGGAAATCCCGCCGCCGCGCTGGTCGAATCTCCATCGCCGGCCATCAGCAAAAATGCACCGGCTTTTGCTCCCGGCGAGAGGCTAACCTACAATGTGAGCTGGTCCAATGTGTTCAGCGCCGGCACATCGGTCATGGAGGTCCTCGGGGAAAAGTCCGAGGATGGACGGCCTTTGCTTCTGTTCCGGTCCACGGCGAAATCGATAGGCGTCGTCGACCGGTTCTATCCGGTGAAGGATGTCGTGGAGAGCCTTGTCGATCCGCGTACCTTTGAAAGCATTTCATACCACCTCGATCAGAGCCATGGAAGCAGGAAGCGGAAGCGAACACTCGTCTTCGATCACCAGCATCGGACCGTGACCTATACGATGAACGGCAGCCGCGAGGTGTTCGATATCCCGGAACATACCCTGGACGCGCTCTCCGCGTTGTATTATGTCCGGGCCAAGGAGCCCCTGGAGATCGGCAGGACCATCGTGGTCCCGATCCATGACAGCGGCAAGAACTGGACCGTCGAGATCTTCGTGCTGAAAAAAGAAAAGGTGGAGACGCCCGCGGGAACCTTCAACACGGTCATGGTCAAGACCTATCCTAAGTATGAAGGGGTGTTCATGCACAAGGGCGAGATCTTCATGTGGCTTACCGACGACAACCGGAAGATCCCGGTGCAGATGAAGAGCACCATCACCATCGGATCGGTCATGGCGACGCTGACGGAAATGAAACTCGGAGACGAAGCACGATGAAAACAACGGCGGACATGCGGCGTTTGACCAGGGTGATCTCGCGGTTTCCGAAAACGCGCGTTCTCGTCGTGGGCGACGTGATGATCGACCACTACGTCTGGGGGACCGTTTCGCGCATTTCCCCCGAGGCGCCCGTGCCCGTGGTCAATGTCACCCGGGAAAGCATGCTCCTGGGGGCGGCGGCGAACGTGGTGAACAACATCCGTTCCCTGGGCGGCGACGTATCGATCTGCGGCGTGATCGGACAGGACGACGCGGGCAGGCGTCTCCAGCACCTGCTTCGCGAACAGTCGATCCCTACCGACGGGCTGATTACGGAACCGGGACGGCCGACAACCATCAAGACGCGCGTTATCGCCCATCACCAGCAGGTGGTCCGGTTCGACCGGGAGGAGAAGAAGGGCATCGGGAAGGAGACGCACCGAAGGATTCTCGATCATGTTGTCGGGAAAGCGGAAACCGGCCTCGATGCCATCGTCATCTCCGACTACAGCAAAGGAGTCGTGACCCGCGAGCTTGTCCGTGACATCGTGCGGCTTGCACGCAAACGGGGGATCATCGTGTCCGTAGACCCGAAGGTGAACCACTTCGGCATCTACAGCGGGGTCACGATCCTGACGCCGAACACGAAAGAAGCCTCCCTGGGTTCAAAGATCGAAATTGAGGATGACGCAAGCCTGCTCAGGGCGGGAACGACCCTTCTGCGGCGGCTTGCCTGCAGCGCCGTGCTCGTCACCCGCGGCGAACAGGGGATGAGCCTCTTCGAAAAAAGAGGGAAGGTGACCCACATTCCGACGGTGGCGCGGGAGGTGTTCGATGTTACCGGCGCGGGCGACACGGTGATCAGCACGTTGACCCTCGCAATGGCGGCGGGTGCGCGGACCGTGGATGCGGCGAAGCTCTCCAACTTTGCAGCAGGGATCGTCGTGGGCGTCGTCGGGACGGCCTGCGTCACCCCGCAGCAGCTGATCCAGCAAATTCATGATCATGGGGTATCCGGTATATGAAAGGCGTCATTCTCGCGGGAGGGAGCGGTACGAGGCTCTATCCCATCACACGCGGCGTCTGCAAACAGCTTCTCCCTATCTACGACAAGCCGATGATCTATTATCCGCTTTCGGTGCTCATGCTCGCCGGGATCCGCGATATCCTGATCATCTCGACGCCCCTCGACCTGCCACGGTTCCGCGACGTATTCAAGGACGGCGCGGATCTGGGACTTCGTTTCACCTACGCAGAACAGCCCCGTCCGAACGGCCTTGCCGAGGCGTTCCTGATCGGCGATGAGTTCATCGGATCCGACAGCGTCTGTCTCGTCCTGGGAGACAATGTCTTTTACGGCCACGGCCTGACCGGACTCCTGCGAAAAGCCTCGTCGGATGTTGCGAACGCCGGCGGAGCAACGGTTTTCGGATACTACGTGAAGGATCCCGAGCGCTACGGCATCGTGGAATTCGATGCAAAGGGGAGCGTGCTGTCCATCGAAGAAAAGCCGAAAGCCCCCCGCTCGCGCTACGCCGTTACGGGCCTCTACTTCTACGACAATGAGGTCGTGCGGATCGCACGGAACATCAAACCCTCTCAGCGGGGCGAGCTCGAGATCACCGATGTGAACAACGAATATCTGAAGCGCGGCGCACTGCGCGTGGAGCTCATGGGCAGGGGATACGCGTGGCTCGATACGGGCACGCATGAAAGCCTCCTGGAAGCAGGCGAGTTCATCGCCACGATCGAGAAGCGGCAGGGCCTCAAGATGGCATGCATCGAGGAGATCGCCTTCAAACTCGGATATATCGATCGCGGCCAGCTGTTGCGCGCTGCGGCGGATCACAGCAAGAACGCCTACGGTGAGTATCTCCGGATGGTGGCGGAGCAGGGGGTCCCCAATGCCCTTTAAATTCACTCCGACGGCCATACCCGCCGTGGTGCTCGTTGAGCCCGCAGTGTTCGCCGACGGAAGGGGGTATTTCCTGGAGTCCTACAAACAGAGCGATTTCGCCTCAGCAGGCATCGCTCTCCCCTTCATCCAGGACAACCAATCCGTCTCCGAGCGAGGGGTATTGCGGGGCCTTCATTATCAGAAGGAACCGAAGGCACAGGGGAAATTGGTGCGTTGCCCGCAAGGGTCGATCTTCGATGTGGCCGTGGATATCAGGAAGGGCTCGCCGACCTACGCGAAATGGGTTGGATACGAATTGTCCGCGGAGAACCGCCGGATGCTCTATGTGCCGGCGGGGTTCGCGCACGGTTTTCTTACGCTGAGCGAGACGGCCATGGTGCAGTACAAATGCACCGAGGAGTATTCCCCTGCGCACGACCGAGGCATCATTTGGAACGATCCCGTGATCGGCATCGCCTGGCAGCATGCGTCGCCGAGCCTCTCGGCCAAGGACGCCAGGCTGCCGCTCCTGGATGCAGCGGACAACGAGTTCCGGTACGATCGATGACCTATCTCATTTTCGGAAAGAACGGCCAGCTCGCCGCCGAGTTCATCCGCCGGTTTTCCTTAGACGGAACAGCCTGGGAAGGACCCGACGAAGCGGCAGCGGACATCACCGATCCCGCAGCCGTCGACCGGGTCGTCGGCGACGTGCGGCCTTCGGTCATTCTGAACTGCGCTGCCTACAATCTGGTGGACAAGGCCGAAACGGACCGCGACACGGCTTTCCGCGTGAATGCCGACGGACCGAGGAACCTCGCACGTGCTGCCGACAGGTTCGGCGCCAGGCTCGTGCATTTCAGTTCTGATTACGTGTTCAACGGTTCGAAAGAAGACGGTCTCTATGCTGAGACGGACGCGACCGCGCCCCTCAACATCTATGGAAGCAGCAAGCTCGCCGGCGAACAGGCGGTCAGGGAAACTCTGGGCGACCGGGGGCTGGTTCTCCGGCTCAGCTGGGTCTTCGGGAAGGGAAAGCAGAACTTCATCTTCAAGTTCCAGGAGCGCGTCCGGAGCGGCGCTCCGCTCAAGGTGACCTGCGACGAGTTCTCGGTCCCCACCTGGACCGGAACGATCGTTCCGGCGGTACTGAAGGCAGTGGACCGGCAGATGAGCGGCCTCTATCATCTCACCAACAGCGGATACTGCTCGCGGTATGAATGGGCCAAACTCATCCTTCGCACGTACGGTTTCGACCGGTTCATCCTGCCCGTGACGATGGACTCCTTCAACCTGCCGGCCAAGCGGCCACGGTTCTCGGCGATGAACAATGGATCGCTGTCGCGTGCGCTCGGCATGGGCCTGGCATCGTGGGAAGAGGGCGTGGAAGCCTATATCCGGGAAGAAAGGACTGCCGGCGCCTAGGCGCCGGACACTGTTCGCATGACGGCCATTGACCGAGCACGTACGATCCTGGTGACGGGCGGCGCGGGATTTATCGGCTCCAATTTCATCCGGTATGTCCTGACGCGGACCGATTTTACGGGCATCGTCGTCAACTTCGACAAACTGACCTATGCAGGAAACCCGGCGAGCCTTGCCGACATTGCCGAGCGCTTTGGTTCACGGTACGTGCTCGAGCGCGGAGACATCTGCGACGCCGATCAGGTACATGGCGTTTTTGCGAAGCACGCTCCGTCCCTGGTCGTGCATTTCGCTGCGGAAAGCCATGTGGACCGATCGATCCACGGTCCCGCTGCGTTCATCGAGACCAATATCACCGGAACCTTCGTCATGCTCGAGGCGGTGCGGCAAGCATGGAAGGACCGGAGCGATGTGCGGTTCCATCATATCAGCACCGATGAGGTCTATGGTTCCCTGGGGCCGACGGGCCAGTTCCATGAGACCACGGCCTACGATCCCCGGAGCCCTTATTCTGCTTCGAAAGCATCGTCGGACCATCTGGTGCGGGCATATCATCATACCTACGGCCTGCCGGTGACGGTCTCGAACTGTTCGAACAATTACGGGCCCTTCCATTTCCCGGAAAAACTGATCCCCCTCGTGATCCTGAACGCGCTGGAAGGGAAACTCCTGCCGGTTTACGGCGACGGCGCGAACGTGCGCGACTGGCTCTATGTGGAGGATCACTGCGAGGCGGTCTGGACGATCCTCACGAGCGGCAGGACAGGGGAGACCTATAATATCGGCGGGGAATGCGAACAGCGGAACATCGACGTGGTCACGGCGATCTGCGACATTCTCGAAGAGCTAAAGCCCCGGCAGCAGGGGCGGTACCGCGACTTGATTGCCTATGTGCGCGACCGGCCCGGTCATGACCGGCGGTATGCCATCAATTGCGACAAGCTGAAACATGAACTGGGATGGAGGCCGAAACATGACTTCACCGACGGCCTCCGCCAGACGGTTCTGTGGTATCTACAGAATGCCGAATGGGTGGCATCGGTAAGGAGCGGCGAGTACCGGACGTGGATCGAACGGAACTATGCCGATCGAAATTCCTAAGACGGGGAACGAGAGACCATGAAGATAGCAGTTATTGGCACGGGATATGTTGGACTGGTGACCGGCACCTGTTTCGCCGAGAGCGGCAACCACGTCATCTGCATGGATGTGAATGCGGAGAAGATCGGCATGCTGAACGACGGCCGGGTCCCCATCTACGAGCCGGGGCTGGAAGAGCTGATCAAACGCAACTCGGCGCATGGGAGGCTCCTGTTCACCACGGACATGCGCGCGACCGTACGGTCCTCCGACATCATCTTCATCGCCGTGGGGACGCCGCCGGGCGAGGACGGGTCGGCGGACCTCAAGTACGTGCTTGGCGCAGCCCGCGAGATCGGCCGCCATATGAACGGATACCGGACGATCGTGAACAAGAGC
>JAKAHZ010000150.1 GCA_021814615.1 Nitrospirota bacterium
ATTCTCGAATCAAGAAGAGAGAGAGAGACCCGAAAGGAGGGCACGACAATGTTGACCAAAGGCGGACAGAAAGCAGCTGCAGGAACCTACTGGGATGTAATGAACGGATCGCGCGTGGTGCTCTCCGCGGAAGGCACGCTTCCCGGCGGGCCGGAAACCCTGTACCTCAAGGCATCCGCTGCCGTGATGCTTGCGGCAGGACCGGTCCTCGGCCTGATCTTTGCCGTATTCCTGCCGTTCGTCGGCATCGTGATGGCCATTTCGCTGGGCATCAGGAAGATCAGTGAAGGAATTACGGAAGCCGCGGCAGCAGGCACATCGCTTGCCTGGCGGCCGATGGAAGCCTATCTGGCAGGAAGCAGGAAACGGAAGGCGGCGTACGGAAAGGATGGAGAAAAGAACAGCTGACGGCAGTGCCAGACGACGGAAATAACGAAAGCGGACCGAAGATTCGGTCCGCTTTTCTTGTCCCGGGAAAGGCCGGGCCTCCGATCCCCTCAGCAGCAGGACAGCCCTACGAGATACTTTCCTTCACCACGGTTCTCCGTCCAGCGCACCGTCGCCCGTTTCGACGGGAGCGGCAGATCACAGATCATCTCCCATACCTGGTTGACTGTCGGCCGGCGGTCGACTTCCAGGCAGAGCCCTGAGGAACTGCGGTTCACGGCAGAGGCCTGGCGGGCTTCCTCGGTCCCTTCGATGCGGTAGGACAGCAGCAAATGGAAAGCTTCGCGCATTTCCTTTCGAGGCAGGGCGAGCGGCCGGGTCAGGTCTATGCGCGTCTCGCACTCGTCGAGCCACGCGTTCAGCTCCTCGATCACCACCGGCTTGTGAAAGAAATGGCAGCCCAGCTCCCCGATGCGCTTTAAGACCGAAGGGTCCAGATACCCCGAGACAAGGGCTTTGTTTTTTGGCGTCAGCCTGCAGCCCATGCTCGCCTGCGCCATCAGGAGATCGAGCCCCGACATCTTCGGCATGCGGTAATCCGTCAGCAGAACATCCGCGCAGGGCGCAAGTTTGTCGCAGAAGGAATAATCCTTATATACCATGCACCGGAGCGGCTCGGTGAAGGCGACCACATCGTAATCGCGCATCTCCAGAAATATTTTCAGAACATCCAGCACCACCGGTTCATCGTCAATAATGATTGCCCGCCTTCTTCTCATGCTGCCTCCTCTTCCGGCACGGCGATCAAGCATTCCCTACGGTGAGTATATCATAGCAGGTACAGCGTTGTAACCAATGGATACAATCGCGCGTAGAATATATCATACTCTTGCTGCCGGAGGATACGACCTTCGTCAGAGAAATCCTTATACCATCGGCACAGAGCGGAAAATACGCCCAAAAAAAGCGGACCGGCGAACCGGTCCGCTTGATTGCTGTAAAACGCTTCGGTCATTCCTTTGTCGGCTTGTGCCAGACAAGAAAGGGGCAGAGTTTGCACATGTTGAATCCCGGATAGGTCTCGCCGGTGCGCGGGAAGGATGAGCCGCCGTCGCGTACGGTCCGTTCCAGGAGCCAGCGCACCGTGGGTTCCAGCTGATCGCCCGGCCAGATCCAGTTGATCTCACCCTGTTCGGTCTTGCCCGCAGTATAGCTGCCGCTGCACATGGGCGTGATATTCGGTTTGTGGTCCACGAACACCGCCGTGACGCCGTGGCAGGCCGAGCTGTTCATGGTCATGGTCATCTCGAAAGGCATGATGTTCATGGCTGCGGACCAGTCGTTCCCCAGGTGATAGGCCTGCAGCACGTCGCTCATGCCGTGGATCACGTCGGGTTTGTACGGCGCCTTGTGGAGCGGGGCCGTGGCATAGGCCAGCAGATTCTTCGGCAGCCGCTTCTTGATGTCCACGATCTTTTCCGCCTGTTTCATGTCCTTGGCGTATTTCAGGTGGCTCTTGATCTCCCCCTCGTCCTTCTCCTTCCACCCGAAGATGAACTTCGCATTCGTGCATCCCAGGCCCTTCTCGGGGGAAAGCAGGATGTCCCCCCGCTGGCGCGATGCCGCCAGGTAATGGCAGAAGGTGAAGGGATGGGCTGACACCTTGTAGTCCGCCGTCTTCTTGAATTCGTCGAGCTCTTTTTGGTCGAAGAAAAACTTCACCGCCACGGGGTAGTACTTCATCTTGAGCAGATTCCGGAGCGTGAAGACGAGGTCAGCATTGCTCAGCGTCTTTTTCGCAAGCAGGGCCTTCGCAAAAGCAACATCATCAAGCAGTTCCATGGTATCCATGATTAATTCTCCCGGTCGTGAGATTGTACGGCTAATACACACCTAAGAGGTTCAGCGCCAGAAGCACGAGGCCCGCAATGGCGATGCGCTTCACCGTGAGCGGGCTCACGCGCTTGGCTATCTGTGGCGCAATGTACCCGCCGATGATGGCTGCCGGGAACATGATCAGGAAGAAAACGAGGTCGAAGTTCCCGAACTGGTAGTGGCGCATGGTCCCCATGAGCGTATTGAAGAAAATGGCGAGCAGCGAGCTTCCGACGACGATGTACATCGGCAGCCCCAGGCCCACGGTCATAAGCGGAACCATGAAGGGCCCGCCGCCGAAGCCGAACATGGACGAGACGATGGCGATCAGGAAACCGCCGATGCAGCCGAACACTATGTTCACCTTGAAATCGTGACCCCAGAATGAAACGGTCATGGCATTCCTCCTGGATAATTGGATAAAGGTTCGCAGAACCCTTTCACCGCGAAGGCGCGACGTGCACGACCTGTGCCAGCGCCCTTTGGATCTCGGCCGTCATCCCTTCTTTGCCTTTGCCGCAGCCTCTGCCTGCTTCTTGAACTCCTGCAGGATGGCCTGCTCCTTCTTGTTCTTGGCAAGGTACCCCGGCGTGGTCTGCCAGAACATGAGGCCCGCCAGCACCAGCAGGATCCAGCCGAAGACGAACTTGAACTGGTCCAGCGTGATCAGCTCGGTGAGTTTCGGCCCGATGAACCCGCCGGCGACCATGGCCAGGCCGATGGCCACGCCGAGCTTCCAGCTGATGAACTTGATCTTGGAGTAGTTGTAGATGCCGCTGCCCTGGGAGAAGAGCACCGTGGGCATCACCGTTCCGGCAACGACCGTATGCGGGAGCGGCCAGAGGGAGACGAGGAGCGGATTCATGATGAACCCGCCGCCGGCTCCCATGAGCACGCCGAAGATGGCGATGACCAGGGTCAGGAAGAAGGGGCCGAAGATGTTCACGCTCGTGCCCGCGTTGTTCAGGTAGATGAGCGGGAAGCCGATCTTGTTCTCGACGGTGACCGTCTCGCTCCGCGAGGTTTTGTCCACCGCAGCGGCGACGAAGTACTTGCCCGGCGCCATGCCGTGGGCGATCTTGACCTCCGCCTTGTACGCGCCGTCGGGCGCCACATCAACCGCCGCGCCAAGCACCACGCCGGGCGACCGGAAGCGCGCCTTCACGAGCTGCATGGAACGCTTGGCGTTCTCCTTTTCGTCCATGGCAGGCAGGAGCGTGCCGCGCGATCCGATGATGCTGCCCATGAGCGTCGCTTGATAGCGCTCGATCTTCTTCTTCGCGGGAACGCTGTAGGCCTGATCTGCGCCCAGGTCCTTGAGCGCCTTGGAGAAGGACCAGCTCTTTCCTTCCTTCTTGATCTTCTCCAGCGTCTCCTTGCCTTCCTTCGGCACGATCATCCGGTAGAAGGCGGGCATTTCCTCGGTGAGATAGAGGATGTAGGGCCGCTTGCCCGTCTCCTTGTCCGCGTCGGCGTCGAACCGGGATGCCCGGACGGCATCTTCAGCCCATACCTCGATGAACACAGGCTTGCCCGCAGGCGCCTTGCCGGTCACCACGACGGTCCCTCCGTTGTCCAGCAAGGTTTTGTCGATCTGGATCGTGGGCGCCGACGCTTCCGCAGGCGCGGCTTTCGTCTCCGTCTTTGCCGCAGCCTTCGTTTTCCCGTCCTGCTTCGGCTTCTCCGCAAAAGCGCCGTCCTGTATCAGCATGACAAGTGCCGCACTGAACGCCACAACCAAAGCCAACCAGGTTCTTTTCATGCTCTTGCATCCTCCCTTTCGTGTCGAAGTGATGATTCCGGCAGCAGCGTAAAGAAATGCAACTCAGGCAAGAAGATCAGTACGAAGGTAGCAAACTCTGCATAGACCTGTCAAGAAAATCAGGCAGAATTCGTATCGTTTTTTGAACCGCAGGATGTTGCAAAGAGTTCCTAAAAGAACGGAATAGAGTGACACATCTGCATGTTGAGAGGAAACTCCCCAAAGGGGTAGGTATGTACAAAGGCAATAGCACGTCCCGAGACGTGAACATCAGACACCGTGCAGCGTCGCAAGCGCGACGGCAAAGAGCGATGACAAAGGCTTCGACAAGTCCATATGCACTTCACGGTTGTCCAGCCAGCTTTCCATCTTTGAGAAGTCGAAGGGTTTTTCGAAGAGCACCAGACCGGCCGGCTTCATCATCTGGAGCCGCTCGTCGCTGATCCAGCCGGACATGATCGCCTTGTTCGCGGACGGGATCTTGCAGCGCATCCTTTGCTGCTCCTGCAGCAGTTGAATGCCGTTCATGCCGGGCATCTGGAAGTCCGTCACGAGGACATCGGCACAGGCTTGAGAAGCGCGGCAAATCCCGCCGCCCGGCCCATGCATGCAGGGTTTGGGCTGCTGATGAACGATCACGTCATAGCCGCGCGATGCCAGGAAGTCGGCGAGAACAACGAGAACATTCGCGTCATCGTCAAAGATCAATGCCCGCCGTTTTCTCATGATGCAACCTCCGCTCATGCCTAATTGAGCAGCGTCAGCAACCGCGATCACGAGCTCTCAACAGTGTTCTTTCCTTTTATATAGCATGTAGCAAACGCTGCGCCAGAGATTTCCGACAACTTTTATTCCTGGTATTCCATCGATAACCGTCGGTATCTCTATGCCTTATGTTTTTGGGTATGGCCGCAACCAAAAAGGCCGGGGGAATATTCCCCTCCCCGCCGGAGCACCCCTTAGCAATTCCGCTGATACCCGGTCAATTCGCGGTTTCAGAAAAAAACATCAGCTGAACCGGGAAGGTTCAGCTGGCGTGAAAGACGGCCGAAGGTCTCAACAATCGTTATTTCCGTACAATGCTCGCGGTTGCCGATGCCGTGTTTGTTGCGTTATCCTTAGCTGTCACGGTGATCGTATTGGTTCCTTTGACAAGATTTGAGATCACGAAACTCCAGGTTGTCGATGTCGGATATGATATCGAACCGATCCTGGCCGAGGTATTCACCCGCGCCGTGATCACCGCCCCCTCTTCCCTGCTGCCCCTGATCGTCTGACTTGTCGACGAAGTCGGCGTGGTTACCGGATTGATGGTAACTGTCGTGACTGTATCGACCGTAAAGGTTACCGTTGCAGACCCTGCGTTCCCTGCTCCGTCTGTTGCCTCGACCCATAGCGTATGCGGTCCGTCTGCCAGCGCGTCAAGTGTATTACCGGAAACCTTGTTGACAACGTTGCCGTCGACCTTCACGACGACCGTTCCGTCACTGACCGCATATGTCAGAAGCGGCGTCCGGTTGTTCGTGATCCCGCCTGCAGGCGACGTGATACCGACTGTCGGAACGGCTGTATCCACGGAAAAGTTCACCTCGCTGAAACCCATATTTCCGGCGGCATCTGTCGCCTCGACCCGTATCGTATGAGGTCCGTCAGCCAGGATGTCAAGTGTGCTGCCCGAGACCTTATTGACCACGTTGCCGTCGACCTTTACGACAACCGTGCCGTCACTGACTGTATATGCCAGAAGCGGCGTCCGGTTGTTCGTAAGTCCCGCAGCAGGAGAGGTGACGGCAACAGTAGGAGCCACGGTATCCACAGTGATATTGACCTGGGCAGACCCGCGGTTTCCAGCTGCATCCACTGCCTCGACGCGGACCACGTGCGGCCCCTCCGCAAGCAGATCCAGACTGTCTCCCGATACCTTGCTGACCGGCACCCCGTCAATCAACACCGTCACGACACCCTCGTTCACCGTGAACGCCAAAGCGGGCGTGTTCGTTTTTACAAGGCCTTCTGCCGGCGATGTAAGACTCACCGCTGGAACAGCCGTATCAATCGTAATCGATACCTCGGCGTATCCCCTATTCCCGGCAACGTCTATCGCCTCCACCGTGATAGCGTGCGGTCCGTCTGAAAGGGCGTCGAGGAGATCTCCCGATATCTTGCTGACAATAATGCCGTCAACTTTCACCACAACCGAACCATCGCTCGTTGTGAAGTTTAAGAGCGGATGGTTATTGTTACCCGTTCCTGCCTGAGGAGAGCTGATAGTAACCACCGGCGCCGTCATATCGATCGTGAACGTCACTTCGCTGCTTCCCCTGTTCCCTGCGCTGTCCACAGCCTCCACCCGAACAGTGTGAACACCCTCAGGAAGAGCATTGAGCAGCGAACCCGAAGAAGTGTTCACCTCAAGACCGTCGACCGTTACGACAGCGGTGCCCTCGTTCATCGAATACACAAGAAGCTGTGCGGGAATATTCGTCGTGCCTGCCACGGGAGAGTCGATCCTGATAACCGGAAGAATCGTATCGAGCGTGAAGGTCGTTTCTGCGGTACTGCTATTCCCGGCCGCATCGGTCGCCCTGGCAGTGAATACATTCGGTCCTTCTGCCAGACTGACCGACAAGCTCCAGGTCGTGGGAGTAGGATACTGCATCACTCCGACTGATGCCGTGGAATTGACCGTCACCGCGACGATCGCATCGGCCTCCCGTGCCCCCATGATGATCTGACTGCTGTTGTTCGTCGGCGACACGACAGGATCGATGAGCAAAGACGGCGCAATGGTATCAACTGCGATATTTACTTCAGCATAACCTGCATTGCCCGCCGTGTCCGTCGCTTCGACTCGAACCGTGTGTGGTCCGTCGGCGAAGGCGTCGAGCTGATCTCCCGAGACCTTACTTACGACTGCCCCGTCGACCTTTACCACAATCGTTCCGTCGCTCGCCGAATAGGCAATAACGGGCGTCCTGTTGTTCGTGTAGCCGGAAACGGGGGAGTTAATCATCACAGAAGGTGTTACGGTATCCACAGTAAAGGTGACTTCCGCAGATCCGCTGTTTCCAACGACATCGGTCGCTTCGACGCGTACCCTATGAGAACCATCTGAAAGCGGTCCTAGCTGATCTCCTGACACGGCGTTGATTGCCTGTCCATCGAGCATAATCGTGACATTTCCGTCACTGGTCGTAAAAACCAGCAGGGGTGCGGCATTGTTCGTAATACCTGAAGCTGGGGAGGTGATTATGACAGCAGGAGGCGTCACATCCTTAACAGCGACTGATAAACCATATCCCACTCGTCCCCCGGGCGCAAATACATGAGCAAAATAGGTACCCGTGGAGGACGCAGTCGCATTGATCACGACTGGATTCGCAGGAATGGGCGTAGTTGTCAGTAATGTCCCGCTGGGGTCATAAAGTTCCGCGATGAACAGGGACGATTCCGGACCGTTCCAATTG
>JAKAHZ010000151.1 GCA_021814615.1 Nitrospirota bacterium
CTTACCTTGCGCAGATGGCCTCAAATTTATCCGACGTTGTAAACCTTGGCGTTGCGGACTACAGCAACAAAGGGCCGTCATGGAGCGTCCGCGACTGGCTGGCCGGACGCACACCAGGCGCTGCAACGGAAAGGCCACGCTCAGGTCGCGCAGGTTGTGGTCGCGCGCGCCCTCGAGCAGCAGCTTGGGCGTGGCGTCGTCGACGAGCAGTTCACGGTCAGCGTGCTGGTCTGGTCGCGCAGGGCGCTGTCGGCAAACCAGCCGCCGGGCTGAGCGGACCAGTTGCCCTGCGCCAGCCATCCCAGGCCCTGATCGAAGCTCTCGAACACCGGCAGCAGTACCGGCACCGGCAATTCTTCCTCTCAAACCGTCGCGAGTATAGAAACAGAAGGAAACCCCGTCATTTCGGGGAAACGCGAACGGAGATGTTTACCGTTTTCGGCTGTTACTAGTTTTCAGCTGACCTTCTAAACAAGAGTGAAGAAAAAAGGCCTGGAGCATGAGCACGGTCTGGCCGGCGATGATGATCCGCCGCTTCGGCAGGTAGTCGATGAAGGGGCCGGTAAAGAAGGAGAAGAGCAGCATGGGCAGGAACTGGAGGGCCGTCACGACCCCGAGCTTAAAGGACGAATGAGTCAGGTCCAGCACCAGCCACGCCTGGGCTACGGTCTGCATCCAGGTTCCGATCAGCGAGATCAACTGGCCGATCCAGAAGAGCCGGAAGTTGCGGTGCCGCAGGGAGCGGATGAGATCTTTTCCTGGCGCGAACTGCACGATGAAGAGATCCTTTCAAGGGAACTATACCACAGGGAGGAAGAGGGCCGGGAAGGAAAGACGTGAGCGGTGATCTGGCGCTAAGCTCGCGAGGAAGTCAAGTTTGCGGATTCGTAAGATTCAAAATCTACCACAGAGGCGCAGAGACACAGAGAAGAGAAATTCGAAAATACGAGGATATTCCCAGTGTCCTCAGTGTCTCCGTGGTAATAATCAACGTTAGCGACGTTATCAAGCTTTCGGAACCAGAATCGTATGCTGTTCCCGTAAGCCTCATTTGCCCTTGGACTTGCTCTTCTTCGCATGCATCTTGATTGCGTAGCAGTTTTCGCAATAAATGCCCTTGTCATCCACATGGCTGATATGCCAGACGATATCGCCTCCATCGGACTTTTCGCTCAGCCGTTTGCCGCAGGTGATGCAATGCGATTGCCTCTTCTTTTCGTAGTCGGTCATGGCGCTCTCCCGAATATCCTCTGGCCGAGTCATTCCGGCCGCTGGAATTATCAGAATTATAGCAAAACGGTGCTTTACCGGAGCACGCGCTTGTCACCGACGCGCTGCGTCACTTTCTGCGTATCGAAGTATTCCATGAGCGGCACCGCGAATTTCCGCGATGTTTTGACCAGGTCGCGGAATTCGGCGATGGTGATCTCCTTCTTCTCGGTAAGGAACTTCACGACCTGCTGCTTCATGGTTTCCAGGAGCTCCTTGTGCAGGTAAATCGAATCGTTCACGCGGGCGATCCGGCCTTCTTCGGCAAGGAGCTTCAACAGGTCCCGGGCGTCGCGGTCCGAGATCCTGAAGAGCTCGGGCAGCTCCTCGCGCACCGGGGGCTGGGCGCCGCCTTTTTTGATGGCTTCGACGATCTTGTCCTTGATCTCTCCCTGGCCCTTGCCCACCGCTGCGCGGAAGCCGGGGATCTTGAGCTTGGCGGCCTCCGGTTCGAGCTGTTTCTTCTTCACCATGCCGTCCACGGTCACGGCGAAGAGCTTGGGATGGAGCCTGAGCCGGATCATGCTTTTGAGCTCTTCCTTGTCCACGCCGGGCTTCAGGGGATTGGCCTTGTGGAAGTCGGAGACGAGCTGCAGGATCTTCTTCTCCAGGTCGGCGAGGGGAGCGGTGTGGACGAAGAGGTTGTCCACGCGGTTCACGATCTTTTTCCCGGCGAGGGACGAGAGCGCGGCGGCGATCTCCGGACGGTCGGCGGCCACCGTGCCGATCACCTCGTTTTCCTCCATCCCGGCGATGGCGCGGCCGGCGATGAGAAGAGCCAGCTTCTCCTCCAGGGTTCCCACGGCGAGCGTGGTGAGGTTCTTCACGGACTCGGCCATAGTCCTGGTCTTGTGGCGCCGCGGGCGCGGGTTCAACACCATGCCGCCGCCGAGGGTCTCGACAGGGGAGTAGAAGCGGATGATGTACCGGTCGCCGTGCTGGACCACGATGGGCGATTCGAGGCGGTACTGGACAAAGCCCTCGTCGCCCGGCTGCATCTCGGTCCTTCCCACGAGCGTGACCCTTCCGATGGCTTCCTGGG
Source organism: Nitrospirota bacterium (assembly GCA_021814615.1). GTDB lineage: Bacteria > Nitrospirota > UBA9217 > UBA9217 > UBA9217 > JAKAHZ01. The sequence goes on from JAKAHZ010000151.1 coordinate 2,312, forward strand.
TGGTGTTGTAGAAGCGGATGCGCGTGCCTGTCTTGATGGTGCGCTGGGAACCTTTGAGCAGGCTGAGCGACGCATCCACGTTCCGCGTCGGGGAGAAGAACCCCTTCGTAACGATAATGTCACCTCGGGAGAGCTGGTCCTTTTCCACCCCCTGGAGATTCACCGCCGTCCGCTGTCCCGCCACCGCCCGCTGGGCAGCCTTGCCGTGAGACTGGATGCCCCGGACCTTGGTGGTGATGTTCTTCGGAAGGATCTCCACTTCCTGGTCCTGGCTGATGGATCCCGCGTGGAGCGTTCCGGTGATGACCGTGCCGAAGCCTTTCATGGTGAAAACCCGGTCGATGGGCAGCCGGAGCACGCCGTTGGAAGACTTGGGCACCACGTCCTTAGCCAGCTTGTCGAGTTCCTTCTTGAGGCTGTCGAGATTCTCGCCCGTTTTCGAGGAGACGGGAACGATGGGGGACTTTTCGAGGAACGTGCCCTTGACGAAGTCGCGCACCTCTTCCTGCACCAGACCGAGCCAGTCCTTGTCGACCATATCCATCTTGGTCAACACGATCAGGCCCTTCTTGACGTGCAGGAGATCGCAGATGGCGAGGTGTTCGCGGGTCTGGGGCATGATGCTCTCGTCGGCGGCGATCACGAAGAGTACGATGTCGATGCCGCCCACACCGGCCAGCATGTTCTTGATCAGACCTTCATGGCCGGGAACGTCGACGATCCCCAAACGGTCGCCCGAGGGGAGGTCCAGGGAGGCGAAGCCGAGGTCGAGCGTGATGCCGCGCTCTTTCTCCTCTTTTAAACGGTCGGGATCGGTTCCGGTGAGCGCCTTGACGAGGCTCGATTTGCCGTGGTCGATGTGGCCGGCAGTGCCGAGGATGATGAATTTCATAGAAATGCAGGAGTCAGGATCCAGAATCCAGGAGTCAGGAGAGGGACTGTATAAAAGGCAGCACGTTATTCTGGCTTCTGGCTTCGGGCTCCTGGCTCCTGAAGTAGGTTTTTCACGCTTTCCACGATCTTGGCGATCTCTCCGTCGTTCAGCGTCCGGGGATCGAAGAGAACCATGCCTTCCTTGATGCGCGTGATGATCGCCGGTTTCCCGAGCCGGAGGCGCGATTCGATCTGGTTCGCGCTCAAGGCTGCATGGCCGATGGCCACCACCTTGGTCGGCAGGTTGCCGGTCGGCAACGCGCCGCCGCCGCTCTGGGAAAGGTCGTCCTGGATGGAGACTGAAAACCCTGAACCGGTCTGTTCTATGCCCGTGGCCAGGAGACCGGCTTTCCGCTCGATCTCGCTCAACGGCTGGGTGAGCATCCAGAGCGTGGGGATCTCCCGCTTCGCCTTTTCCATGTCGAGGTACTGCGTGAGCGTGGCTTCGAGCGCCGCGAGGGTCATCTTGTCGATCCGGAGAGCGCGGGCAAGGGGATTGCTCCGGATGGGATCGAGAAACTTTTTCCTGCCCAGGATCATGCCTGCCTGGGGGCCGCCCAGGAGTTTGTCGCCGCTGAAGGTAAGCACGTCCACGCCGGAGCTCATGGCCTGCTGCACCGTGGGCTCGTCGCCGATTCCGTGGCTGGCGAGGTCGAGAAAGCTGCCGCTGCCGAGGTCCCACATCACCGGAATGCCGTGTTTCTTTCCCAGCTCCGAAAGCTCGGCAGGGGAGACCTCCTTGGTGAAGCCCACGATCTTGTAATTGCTCGTGTGCACTTTGAGCAGGAGGCCCGTGTTCTCGTTGATCGCCTTCTGGTAATCCTTAAGATGCGTCTTGTTCGTGGTGCCGACCTCGCGCAGGAGAGCGCCTCCGCGCGACATAACCTCGGGAACGCGGAAGGAGCCGCCGATCTCCACGAGCTCGCCGCGGGAGACCACGACCTCCTTGCCCAGGGCCAGGGTGTTCAGGCAGAGCAGCACCGCTGCGGCGTTATTGTTCACGGCAGTCGCCGCTTCCGCGCCGGTGAGCCGGGTCAGGATGCCTTCGATGTGGGTGTGCCTCTTGCCGCGCTCGCCCGCCCGGATGTCGTATTCGAGGTTGGAATAGCTCCGGTTCACCAGGGCGACGCGTTTAAGCGCTTCCTCGGACAGGAGCGAACGGCCGAGATTGGTATGGACAACCACGCCCGTGGCATTGATAAGCGGGCGGAGGCTCGGCGCGGACATCTCGGCGAGCATAGTTACGGTTCCATCGACGACGGAGGGGAGGGACAGGTCGGCGGTTCTGCCCGCACGGACCTGATCCCGCTTTGCGTCCAGGGAGGCACGGATGGCATCGATGACCAGTACCCGGGGCTGGGATTCGAGAAGCGCCCTGATCCGTTCATCCTTGAGCACTTCATCTACCGAAGGAAGCTGGCGAAGAAGCTCTTTCATGGTGCTTAACATAGCATAGGCACTCTTGAATATCAACTGGTTCGTTGGATGAGCAACCTGAATATGAAGAACCGCGTTTCTTTTTCTGCATCCCGGTTCGCAGGCCGCGCAGGCATGCCGGGATTATCGTCGTTCTTGATATGTTCTGCCTTCGCAGCACTTTCCCTCGCCTGAAATCGGGCTCGGTCGTGTCTGCTTGGCTCCGTGGTTATTCTTTTCTTTGCCAGCCGGTCGCATGCTTGTGCGCGGGCCTGCTCACGGGATGCAGGGGCTTTTGGAAAAACGAAAACAACTATAAAAAAGATTGTGTCAAAAATCCACGGTCCCCATGCGACCATTCCCGTCATGCGACCGAGTCCGAAGGAAAAGCATTTTGGATGTCCGAAGCCCGCAGGGAAAGTTTCCGAAATGCCCTGAGGACGACCGAGCATGACGGATCAGAATGGTCGCGGGGTGCCCTTCTTTGGCTCACCTTTCTTGGGCACGCAAGAAAGGTGAGGAAAGAAATTGCGCCGCTAAAGTTCGCGATCCTGCTCTTTTTCTGCATCCCGGTTCGCAGGCCGCGCAGGCATGCCGGGATTATCGTCGTTCTTGATATGTTCTGCCTTCGCAGCACTTTCCCTCGCCTGAAATCGGCTCGGCCGTGCCTGCTTGGTTCCGAGGTTCTTCTTATCTTAGCCGGCCGGTCGCATGCTTGTGCGCGGGCCTGCTCACGGGATGCGGCTTTGGAAAGTGAAGGAACCATAGACAAGATTGGCGCCACCTTTCTTCGGGCAAGCAAGAAAGATGGCTCGAAGGTTGTCTCCGTCTTCACGCCTCCGTGGTGTATCCTTTTTGTCGGGTATCTTTATCTTGACACTCAGGGGAAGATGCGTCAAACTAGCATACGTTCCAGCCTTTTTGGCCATTCCGAAATACACCATGCAACGACGAACATTCCTCAAAAACCTTCTGACCGCAGGAGCTGCGGCCGCCGCTGCGCCGCTCATCGGCGAGACCTTTATTCCCTTTGCCGAGGCAGCGGGCATCCCGAAGTTCAGCTTTGCCCACATCACAGACCTTCATCTTGACGTGAAGGGCACGAGCACCTGGCAGTACCGCGAAAAGAGCGTGCCGCTCTTCATCGACACGCTGCGCCAGATCGGGCGGCTGCAGAAACTGTCCTTCGTGCTCTTCGGGGGCGACCAGGTGCATGCCGGGCCGAATGACCGGGAATCGCTCTTCGTGTTCCAGGAGTGGGCCAAGCAGCTCGACGTGACGCACTATATCCTGCTGGGGAACATGGAGGTCTCGCCCATACCGGGCAAGTCGAAGTTCGGCCGTTCCGAATACCTCTTCGCCCTGCGCGGCAGGGGACTCGAGCCGGGTCAGGCTTCATGGACAGCGGACCCGGTCAAAGGCGTACGGGTGATCGGCTTCGATGTGACCGTGGACGGAAAACCTTACGGAGAAGCAAGCCCGCTGGGGCTCAAATGGCTTGCAGAGACCCTTGATGATGCAAAGGATAAAAAGCTGGTGATCGTTGCGACGCACCAGCTGCTGCTTCCGACGTGCCCGCGCGATTCGACGCCGGAGTGGTCCCTCTTTATGGTGAAAAACCATGCAGTGGTGCGCGAATTGCTGGAACAGTATCCCAATGTGCGGCTCGTTCTTTCCGGCCATCACCACGTATCCAAGGTGGAGACGGTAAAGCAGATCACCTATGTATCCGATCCGGCCATCGTGACCTATCCCTGCGCCTTCCGCCTCTTCGAGGTCGCGAGCGAGGGAATCCATCTCAAGAATATCGGGCTCGGGGACCGTTCGCTGGTGAACCGGGCGCGCGACCTGCTTGTCGCCGATCCCTATGCAAAGCTGTACGATCCATCGAACCCGCAGAACGTGCTTGCCTACAGCGTCGGTCTGACGGAGCAGGACAGGGAGGCGACGATAGCGTTGTGAGGTCGGAGAAGATGCAGGCAGGGACAAGAGAGGTCGATTCGTCGGCAGGCACTAGGAAATTGCTTCCCACGCTTTATTCGTGCGGGGGCAGGCTTTCAAAATCGCTCCTCGCAATGACCACCTGAAATACCTTTTGTGCTTTCTGCGGCTGAACGTTCGGATTATTCTTCGGTCAATGAGAAGTCGATGCGCTTCCGCTCCACGTCCACGCGGTCCACGTTCACGCGAACCGCATCGCCGATCCGGAAGATCCGTTTCCGCCGCTCCCCGCGCAGGCAGTGGCGGTTCTCGATGAAGTGGTAGTAGTCGTCTCCCAGGGTGGAGATGTGGATCAGCCCTTCCACGAAGAATTCCTTCAACTGCACGAAAAGCCCGAAGTTCGTTACCCCTGTGATCGTCCCGTCGTAGACCTCGCCGATCTTGTCCTGCATGAACCGCACCTTGAGCATGGCCACTACGTCGCGCTCCGCCTCCATGGCGGCCCGCTCGCGCTCGGAACAGTGCGTGGCCGCGTTGAGCAGCATTTCGGCGAGTTCCTCGCAGTTCTCCTCGTCCTTGTATTTGCCGAGGATGGCGGCTTTCACGATGCGGTGCACGATTAGGTCGGGATAGCGCCGGATGGGCGAGGTGAAGTGGGTATAGGTCTCCGATGCCAGGCCGAAATGGCCGAGGTTCTCGTCGGAATACCGCGCCTGCTTCATCGTGCGCAGGACCACGGTATTCACGAGCGATTCGATGGGCGTGTCCTTGACCGCGGCAACGGCCTTCTGGAGGTGGCGCGGCTTCAGCTTGTCGGC
>JAKAHZ010000152.1 GCA_021814615.1 Nitrospirota bacterium
CCGAATCTCAAGATGTGTGATCGTCAGTTATCACGGTGCGTTGAGGCAGGCGATCCGGCCCGGTCAGGGACCTGCCGGAATTTCGTCGATGGCAAGCTCGCCTGCATCCAGGAGATGAGCCAGGAGGGTGAAACCTCCACAGGCCGGCGCCGTTCCTCCGGAAAGGATGAAATCGCAGTCCTGTTCCCGGAAAGGGCACTGGATGCAGACCCGGTCCTTGAGCTTCTGCAGAACAACCGGGTCAGGCACAGACAAGGGCTCCGACTTTTCTCGGCGCAGGCTGCTCCCTTTCTTTACGATATGCTCGACGACGATGAAGCCCTGGCAGGCAAGGTCCTCGTTCTTCCCCGGTTTGTAATAGGCGCAGAAGTTCCTGCAGACCGTAGTGTCCCTTCCCTGACGGTTCATGCACCAATTATACCAGAACCGCCTCTGCCGCCCCCGGCCGCGTGGGGTATAATTGAGTGCATGAGTTTCTTTCTGTCCCGTCAGGCAGCGCTCAAATGGCTGGAAACACCGGCGGTCTATCATATCGGCAGGGATGAACTCTACGAGTTGGATGCCGACTCGTTCCGCTTCCTCGGTTCCTGCAACCAGGCGGAAGGAAGCGAGTCGCCGGACTCCGCCTTCATCGACTACTGCATTGACGAGGGCATCTTGAGCCGGGAGCGCGTGGACGTGCGGCGTCCGCCCCTCCGGCGGTCGCCGGAGCCGTCCCTCCGCTACCTCGAACTACAGGTGACGAACCGGTGCAATCTCCGGTGCCGTCATTGCTATCTCGGCGACGGCGGCAGCCGGGAGCTTTCCCTTGAGCTGATCGGAAGCGCGCTCCGGGAATTTGAGGCCATGCAGGGCCTGCGCGTCCTGCTCACCGGCGGCGAACCGCTGCTCCATTCCCGGTTCGAGGAGGTCAACGAGCTCCTGTCCGGCCTGTTCCTTCGGACGGTCCTGTTCACGAACGGCACACTGCTCACGAAGGATGTCCTGAGCCGGCTCAAGGTTCACGAGATCCAGATCAGCATCGACGGCATGCAGCAGGCGCACGATGCCGTCCGCGGCACGGGATCCTGGCGCCGTTCGATCGACGCGCTCCATCTCGCTTTGGACCGGGGATTCGCCGTTGCCGTGTCGACCATGGTCCTGGCCACGAACCTCGGCGATTTCGATGCCATGGAGGAACTCTTTCGGAACCTGGGCGTCAGGGAATGGACGGTTGACGTACCCTGCGCCACCGGACGCCTTGCCGGGGAAGAGGGACTCCTGGTAGGACCGGAACGCGGCGGGAAATATCTGGGCTACGGGTACGGCGGCGGCATGCACGCTTCCGGCGCGGGATACGCCTGCGGCCTGCACCTCATGTCGATCCAGCCCGATGGCACTGCCGCAAAGTGCACCTTCTATGCAGACCGGCCTGCCGGCGCCATCAGCGAAGGACTGCAGGCCTGCTGGAGCCGCATACGCCCGCGGAGGCTCGACAGTCTCGAATGCTCCTGCACGTTCATCGATGCGTGCCGGGGCGGCTGCCGCTACCGGGCCGAACTCCTGGGGAATGCCTCGGGAAGGGATCTCTACCGCTGCTCGCTCTACGGCATCATCGACAGGCCGGAGGAGCGCTGATCCTCGTCTCACCTGAACGAAAGGAGGTGCGATCATGACCATCAGGAAGGTTTCGAAAACGTCTGCCGTCACCTGCAAGTGCAAGAGCTCCTGCTAGACCGCATCGGGAATCACCAAACGCGATGAGCCCGGGAACGGTTCCCGAGCTCATCGCGCTGCATTCACTCATCACGGGCCGGATCAAGCCACTTTCCTGCCGAATTCCCCCCGCGCCTCGAAGTTCCTCACGAACTGATCGACCTTGATGCCCAGGTGGACGCACTTGATGTTGTTCATGCAGTCGTCCGCATCCATCCTGTCCAGATAGGTGATCAACTCGTCCTTGCCCCGCCGGAAGGTGAGAACAAAGGCGTCCTTTTCCTCACTGAACGAGATCCCCAGCGTCAGCTTATGCTGGGTGATCTCGGGATACATTTCCGCGATCTTCTCCTTCAATGCCACATTCGTGTATTTCACGGCATCCTCACCCCTTCCTTGCGCGGTCGAGGGGCGAAGAGGACGCTGCCTCGCCGGCAGGGATCATCCGCCTTCCACGATCCCCCGCTCCTCCCACAGGAACCAGTTGCCGGTATCGGCAAGATGGGCGTAGGTGTTCGCGAAGATATCGTAATGCTGACGTTCCTCCTCGATCAGCCGTTTGAACAGCGCCTTTTCCTTGTCCGTCTTCGCCTCGTCCAGCGATTTCTGATAGAATTTTTCCCCTTCTTTTTCCATAGCCATGGCGATCTTGAAGGCTTCCATTTCGTCCTTGCTGGCCGCCAGGGTCTTCATCATCTCGCCCTGCATCGTTTCGAAGACCGTTTTCACGTTCTTCATGGGGCTCACGTCCTTGATCGTGATGTTCATGCCCTGGATAAGCTGGGAGATCATTTCGAGGTGCCGTTTTTCGTCATCCACGATGGTTTCGAACATCTTGCGTCCCGCTGCGTACCGCGTCTTCTTGGCCGCCTCGGTGTAGAACTTGATAGCATCGGTTTCCATCTTCTTTGACACCTCGAGTGCGTTCATGCGTCCTCCTTTTTGGCCGGCCCCCCGGCGGAGAAGGTAAACTCCTTCCCCGCCGCAGATAAAGGACCCTAACGATCCTCGTTCCTGCGGTCTGCACCAATTATAGCACATCCGGAACGGCGTCTGCCGCCGGCTCCGGCGGCACGTTACCGGGCCTGCACGAATGCCAGCGCGGACTTGCAGAAGCACCGGCCTTCTGGGAGCTGGCACTTCCCCGCCTTTTTCTGGCCCACGGTCTGGCCGGGTGCGGGCATGGCGGCCAGGCCCGCTCGCGCCTCGTCGAGCAGTCGGCCGAACTCGAGCGGCAGATCGGCCAGGGGTCCGGCCTGCTCCCGGCGGAAGGCATCGAGGCTTTCCCGGGCCGCGTTCAGGGTCGAAGCGAATCCGTTGCAGCCGCGGCAATAGGGGTCCGCCTGCTGACCCCGAAGGACTCCGTAGAGATGGGCAAATCCCCGCGCCCGGTTCATGATTTCCATAATACCTCCGCTTTGAAAGAATCCGTTCCCGCCGTGTATCAGAGCACGAGACTCAGGAGCGCGAGCACGCCCGAACCGCCGATAATCAAGCCGGCGATCCGGTTCACCCACCCCAGTTGGTGATGCGCAAACCGCTTCCGCCAGATGCTGAAGATGCCGACAAGAAAGAGCCACCACAACGCTGATCCCAGGAACACGCCCAGAATCAGGACTGCCGCCGAGACCAGGCTGCCGCGCGTGCCGGCGAGGCCGAAACCCGCGAAGACCGCGGCAAAGGAAAAGATGGTCATGGGATTCGTGAGCGTCAGAAAGAAGGTGGAGGAGTACATGCCCGCGTAATGCCTGGCCGACCGGGGAAGATCCTGCTTCTTCGTCGGGGACGCGTTGAAGGCGCGGACGCCCATAACCACGAGGATGCTCCCCCCGACCAGGCGGAACCACAGCTGATGACCGGCGAGGAAATTGGAAACCACGGACAGGCCGAATGCGGCGATGAATCCGTAGATCGCATCGGCTGTCGCGGCGCCCATGCCGGAGAAGAACCCGGCGCGGCGCCCGTGGACCAGCGTGCGGCGCGCGCAGAGAATGCCGATGGGGCCGACAGGCGCAGCCACCACGAATCCGATAACCAGCCCCTTGAGGAAGAACAGAAGTTCCATGACCGTAGGTGAGCAGTATTGTACTCACTGCCCCGCGGTCATGCAACGGATTTTCCGCGGCCCGGGCGGCAATGCGGTATGACGCAGGTCATAGCGCAAATCAGGGTGATCGTGTATTGTGCAACATCAACGCTCATCAGATTAAAGGAGGCTTTCCATGCATACCGAGACCAAAGGCTGTCCGTCCTGCGCGTCGCTTGCCGAGACAGACGCCCCGGCTCCCGCGGGGCCGAACCGGCTTTCCCACTGGCCCATCCAGCTCAAGCTCATGGGCACGATCATCCCCTTCCTGAACAATGCGGACGTGCTCGTAGCCGCGGACTGCACAGCCTTCGCAACGCCCTGGTTTCACACCGAGTTCCTAAAGGACCGCAAGGTGCTGATCGGCTGCCCCAAACTCGACGACGGCATGCAATACATCGAGAAGTTCAAGCAGATATTCTCCACGACCCCCATCAAGAGCCTTACCTGCCTCCGCATGGAGGTGCCCTGCTGCGGCGGCATGACCGTCATCCTGCGAGAGGCCCTGAAGCAGGCGGGAAAGAACATCCCCCTGACCGAGATGATCATCAGCACCAAGGGCGACCTCATCGCCGAGCGCCCGGTGAACCTGGCCTAGGACACACTGATTCCGACCCCTCGAATACAGGCAGGGAAATACCGGTTCTCCGGCTCCCTGCCTGTCCCCCTTCTTCCCTTCCCCGGCGCGCCCGATTCATGCATGTCTCTGAAAGCTGTATAATGGATCATGACGATCTTCCCATGCAACGAACACTCCCGTTTCCGTGTCAAAAGATATGATCTCGCGTTCAAGGAGGTTGCCATGCCTGTCCTCCGATTCTGCGTTCTCCTGATCCTGCTCCTCTGGCCTGCGCCGGCAACGGCGGAGGGGATGGCGCGGCTCAGCTATCTGGAAGGCGGCGTCCAGGTCCTGGTGCAGGACACCACGGACTGGACCAATGCATTGATCAACATCCCCCTGGCATCGGGCGACCGTCTCTGGGTGCCGGAGAACGGCCGGGCGGAAGTGCAGCTCACCGGCGGCGTCTTCGCGCGCGCGAACGGGAGCACGGCCTTTGACATGCTGACCCTGCGGGGCGACGCGGCACAGTTCTATGTCGACCGGGGCCGCCTCTACATCAACAATCTGCGGGGCGGCATTGCCGTCGTCCAGGTCGATACGCCCCTCACCTCGATCCGCAGCTATGACAACTCGGTCCTGCTCGTCGACGTTGCCGAGGACGGTGTGACCGAGGTGTCGGTGCTCAAGGGGTATGCGACTGCGGAGAGCAGGGAGGGAGCAACGCGCGTGGCGGCGGGGAGCGCGCTCACCATGAAAAGCGTCGATGTGGCGGAGATGGCGCCGATCTCCGCGGCCGACGACTGGGAGCGATGGAACACGGACCGGGACCGCGAAGTTCTGGCATGGGGCGAGAGCGCGCGATATCTTCCCGACGAACTGCACGAATACTCCGGCGATCTCGACCGGAACGGCAGATGGGAATATGCGTCGGGGTACGGCTATGTCTGGTTGCCGGTATCCGTGGCTGCGGACTGGGCGCCCTACACCTATGGCAGCTGGGTCTGGATCCGCGGCAATTACGTCTGGATCGCCTATGATCCCTGGTGCTGGGCTCCCTGCCATTACGGCAGGTGGATCTACGTTGCCGGTCTTGGCTGGTGCTGGGTGCCGCCCGCCGCAGGCACGGTCGCCTGGGGACCGGGATATGTGGGCTGGATCGTCACGACGACCTATGTGGCATGGGTGCCCCTGGCGCCCGGCGAGATTTATTATGGCTATGGCATCTACGGCCCGGCGAGTGTGAACATCACGACTGTCACGGTCTCCCCCGAAATCAGACACCGCCGCCTGGTGAACGCGGACCGCAGGAATGCCGTGACCGTGGTGGAACGGGAAAGCTTCGGCTCCGGCAAATCGCGGCCGTACCGTTCCGGCGGCAATCCCTTTCTGACGGAACGCCGAACCGATGAGCGGGACATTGCTGTCGTCCCTCCCCCGACCCGGCCGCGGCAGCCCGCGGTATTCACGTCGCCCGAACAGGAAGAGCGGCGTCCACGGCTCCGGCCCGGAGGGGACCGTATCATCCGGAACATGCCGGAACAGCCCGAGGCCCGGCCCATTCCCCGGGAGCGGAACCAGGACCGCGGCGCCGTGACCCAGCCGCAGCAACTCCCGCAGCCCGGGCCAAGCAGGCCGCCCGAGCGCGTTCGGTCGGTCCGGCCTGAGCAGATGATGAAAGAACGTCAGCTGGTGCGGGAGCGGAACGCCTCCGTGTTCCGTCAACATCCGCCGGCAAACCTCCCGGTGATCCAGTTGAAAGAGCCGCGTTCCGTGACAAAGAAGCCGGGTGAACAGAAGGGCCATCCGGAAAAAGAAGGGGAACAGAAGAAAGAACGGCGGGACGATCAAAGACGGCCCTAGCTAGGCCTTTGGGCCTGCCGGTCCGTCGAGCGCTTCCCGCACCTTCTTCAGCAAAATGTCGGGGATGATCGGCTTGGAAATGAACAGCATCGGATCGTCAAGGACCCCCTTGTTCCGGATAATATCAGCGGTGTACCCGCTCATAAAGAGCACGTTCAGGGACGGCGATGACAGGCGGAGCTGTTCATAGACCTCCCGTCCGTTCTTCTTGGGCATGATCAGATCGGTGAGCAGCAGACTAACAGCACTTCCGTTCTCCGCGAACTGCCGCTCCGCGTCCGGTCCGTCGACAGCCTCGATCACCCGGTACCCTGCCTCGCGCAGCGTGATCGCAACCAGCTCCCGCACTTCCGACTCGTCCTCGGCAAGCAGGATGGTCTCCGTGCCTCCGCGGACCGCTGCGGCCTCCGCGGCCGCTATCGGCGCTCCCGCTGCGTCGATTGACGGCAGATAGATCTTGAATGTCGTTCCCCGCCCCGGTTCGCTGTACACTTGGATCGTTCCGTTGTGCTGGCGCACGATGCCATAGGCGATCGAGAGTCCCAGGCCCGTCCCCTTGCCCACCTCCTTGGTCGTGAAGAAGGGCTCGAAGATCTGCTTCCGGACGCCCTCGTCCATCCCGTTCCCCGTATCGGACACCGCAATGATCCCGTAGGTTCCCGGCCGGTCGAGCAGATGCTGTCTGCGCGATTCATCGTCTACGGTGACCCGGTCCGTTTCGATGGCAAGATGTCCGCCCTTCGGCATGGCATCGCGCGCATTGGTGCAGAGGTTCAAGAGCACCTGTTCCATCTGACCCGTATCTGCCATGACCGTTGCGCTTGCATGCAGGTTGACGGCAAACTCGATATCCTCGCCGATGAGCGTGCGCGCGATCTTTTCCACACCCTTCACGATCTCGCCCAGGTCAACAGGCATGGGCTCAATCACCTGCTTCCGGCTGAAGGCCAGCAGGCTCTTCACCAGCCGTGCGGCCCGTTCCGATGCGGCAAGAATATGGTCGGTGAACGTACGGGAAGGATCGTCGCCGGCCAGTTTCCTGCGCAGCAGATTCGTGTAGCCGATGATCGCCGTCAGGATGTTGTTGAAGTCATGGGCAATGCCGCCCGCCAGATGTCCGACCGCCTCCATCTTCTGCGCGTGGATCAGCTGGTCCTGGAGCTTCCGCTGCTCCACCTCGGCGATCCTGCGCT
>JAKAHZ010000022.1:0-3954 GCA_021814615.1 Nitrospirota bacterium
GACCGGGCCTGCCTGCTCGATCTCGCGCTCGATGGCCTTGAACTCGCAGACCTCGATGCACGAGCCGCACATGGTGCAGGCCTCGGTGATGAAGGCCTTGCCGTCCTTCATCTCGATGGCGCCGAAGGGGCAGGCGGTCACGCAGGTCTGGCAACCGGTGCACGTATCCGATATGACGCGAACGCTCACGGGGGACTCCTCGTACAGCAGGAGCCAGGAGCCAAGAGTCAGGAGTCAGAAGAACGTATTCCTTCTGGCTTCTGGATTCTGGCTACTGACTTCTGGTTTTTAAATCAGCGATTGCTCCTTCAGCTTCTTCACGACCGCAGCTGCCTGCTCCTCGAGGGGGCCGGAAAGCATCTCGCGCTGGCCGCGGGGCGCCGGGGGGAATATCCTGACCACCTGCGTCGGCGATCCCTTGAGACCGAGCTTACTCTCGTCCGCAGCGATGTCCTTTGCCGACCAGGGCGCCACTTTCAGGCTCTTGGCCTTCATCTTGCCCTTGAGCGACGGGACACGGGGCTCGTTGATCTCCTTGACCACGGTGATGACGCAGGGAAGGGCGGTCTCTACCACGTCGTAGCCTTCATCCATCAGGCGTTCGACGACCATGGTGTTGTTCTCGACCTTCTCGATCTTCCGGATGTAGGCGATGAACGGCAATCCCAGCATGTCCGCGGTTTCGGGGCCCACCTGCGCCGTATCGCCGTCGATAGCCTGCTTGCCGGCGATGATGAGGTCGTACTGGCCGATCTTCCGGATGCCCATGGAAATGGCGTAGGATGTCGCCCAGGTGTCCGCGCCGGCGAAGGCCCGGTCCGACAGGAGGACCACGTCGTCCACCCCGAGCGATACGGCTTCCTTGAGCGCCTCGGCGGCCTGGGGCGGGCCCATGGTGAGCGCCGTCACCTTGCCGCCGTGCTTTTCCCGGAGCCGCAGAGCCTCTTCGATGGCGTAGCGGTCGTAGGGATTGATGATGCTGGGCACGCCGTCGCGGATGAGCGTGTTCGTCTCGCGGTTGATCTTCACTTCCGACGTATCGGGAACCTGCTTGACGAGAACGATGATGTTCATGAAATCTCCAAGTACGGTCGAGAGGCAGTCAAAGGGCTGTCGAAATGCAGGCAAAACGCCGTCGACGGCATCATGACCGCCTCAAGACTGCCGTCTGAAACGTTCGACTACTTCGCTTTCGACGCTTCCTTGATCATGTCGAGGCCGATGACGGTGCGCTGGATCTGGTTCGTGCCTTCATAGATCTGCAGGATCTTGGCGTCGCGCATCATCTTCTCGACGGGGTATTCCTTCATATAACCCGAACCGCCCATGACCTGCACGGCGTCGGTAGTCACCTTCATGGCCACATCGGTGGCGAAGAGCTTGGCCATGGCGGAGGCGCGGGAGAAGTCCTTGGCGCCGCTGTCGATCATGCGGGCCACGGAGTAGACGAGCGCCCGGGCGGCCTCGGTCTGGGTCTGCATGTCCGCCAACATGTGCTGGATGGCCTGGAAGGAGGTCACGGGCTGGCCGAACTGCACGCGGCCGCGGGCGAACTTGATGGCCTCGTCGATAGCGCCCTGTGCCACGCCCACGCCCTGTGAGCCCACGCCGGCGCGCGAACTGTCCAGCGTCTTCATGGCAACGATGAATCCCATGCCCTGCTTGGCGATGATGTTGTCCTTGGGGATGCGGCAGTTGTTGAAGATGAGCTCGGTCGTCGACGACGCCCGTATGCCCATCTTGTTCTCTTTCTTGCCGAAGGTGAATCCGGGCGTGCCCTTATCCACGACGAAGGCCGACGCGCCCCGGGGGCCCTTGCTCTTGTCGGTGATGGCGATGACGGTGTAGACATCCGCTTCGCCGCCGTTGGTGATCCACTGCTTCGTGCCGTTCAATACATACTCGTTGCCTTCGAGGCGCGCGGTGGTCTGGATGCCGCTGGCGTCAGAACCTGCGTTCGCTTCGGTCAGGCCGAAGGCCACGTACTTCTTGCCGGAAGCGATGTCGGGCAGGTACTTCTTCTTCTGCTCGTCGGTGCCGAAGAGGAGGAGCGGATAGGTGCCGAGAGCGTTCGCCGCGTAGGTCGTCGACACGCCGAGACACGCCTTGGACAGCTCCTCGATGGCGATGTAGAAATCCAGGCTTCCTTTGCCGAGACCGCCGTACTGCTCGGGTATATACAGGCCCAGAAGGTCGGCCTGGGCGATGGCCTTCATGACGTCGGTCGGGAATTTATTGTGCTCATCAAGCTCGGCGCGCACGGGAACGATCTTTTCCACGGCGATCTGGCGCGCCAGGTCGCGGATCATCAGCTGTTCTTCCGTCAGAATATAATCCATGGGCCCTCCCTCAAGAAAGTCCGGAATTGTAAATGGAACAGGGGAAAATGTAAATGCGAATCTTCGCTACCAGCGGATCAATGCCGATGCCCACGTCAGACCGCCGCCGAAGGCTTCGAGCAGGATGAGATCGTTCTCCTTGACCCGGCCGTTCCGTACCGCCTCGTCCAGCGCCATGGGGATCGACGCGGCCGAAGTATTCCCGTATTTATGGATCGTAAGCGCCACTTTTTCCATGGGCATGTTCAGCCGTTTCGCCATGGCCTGGATGATCCGCAGGTTGGCCTGATGCGGAACAAGCAGGTCGATGTCCTCAGGCTTCACCTTGTTGTGGTCCAGCGCTTCCTGCACCACGTCCTCCAACGCACGGACGGCGACCTTGAAGGTCTCGTTGCCCTTCATCTTGATGTAGTGCTGCCGCCGCTCGACGGTGTCGTGGGTCGCCGGATGAGCTGCTCCGCCCGCGGGGATGTGCAGGAGATCGCCGAAGGATCCGTCCGAGTGCAGGTGGGTCGAAAGGATGCCGCGTTTCCCGGCATGCCGCTGAAGCACGGCGGCTCCTGCGCCGTCGCCGAAAAGCACGCAGGTTGTCCGGTCCTCCCAGTCGGTGTACCGGGACAGCGCCTCGGCCCCGATGACGAGAATCGTCTGGTGCATGCCGCTTCTGATGAAGGCGTCGGCGGTGGACAGGCCGTAGAGGAATCCGGAACAGGCGGCATAGAGATCGAAGGCAGCCGCCCGCTTCGCGCCCAGCCGCGCCTGGAGCTTGCACGCCATGCTGGGCATGTGGGTGTCGGGGGAAAGGGTGGCGACGATGATCAGGTCGATGTCGGCCGGCGCGATGCCGGCGGCATGCAGGGCATGTTTCGCCGCTTCGTGGGCGAGGTCCGAGGTGGTTTCCCCCTTTTCGCAGACCCGGCGCTCCTTGATGCCCGTGCGTTCGATGATCCACTGATCGCTCGTCTCGACCATTTTCTCGAGGTCGTGGTTGGTGATCACCTTTTTGGGCGCATACGACCCCGTTCCGATAATGCGTGCGTGGATCATTTTCCCTTTACGAGTTCCATATTCTGTACGATATCGTCGTAGATGTGCTTGTTCACGTCGCTCATGGCGAATTCGCGGGCGACGCGGATGGCGTTCTTGACGGCGCGGTCCGAGGAGCGTCCGTGACCGATGATGCTGATGCCGTTCAGGCCGAGGAGCGGTGCGCCGCCGTATTCCGCGTAGTCCATCTTGCGCTTGAGCACGCGGAACGCCGGGCGCATCAGCAGATAACCGATTTTCCGAAGCGGATTGTCGCCGATGTTCTCGCGAATGAGCGAGCCGATCGCCTCGGCGACGGCCTCGGAGGTCTTGAGCACCACGTTGCCGATAAAGCCGTCGCAGACGATGACGTCGGCGTTGCCCATCATGATGTCCCGGCCCTCGACATTGCCGACGAAGTTGAGGCTCGTTTCCGTAAGGAGTTTGAACGCCTCCTTGGTCAGCTCATTGCCTTTTGTCGCTTCCTCCCCGATGGACAGGAGTCCCACGCGGGGGTTGGGATTCTTCAGGAGGTATTTGGCGAAGACCTCGCCCATGATGGCGAACTGCAGAAGGTGGTTCGGTTTGC
>JAKAHZ010000022.1:3964-33001 GCA_021814615.1 Nitrospirota bacterium
CGAGCACCACACAGGCGCCTTTGGTCGTCGGCATCATGGTCGCAATTGCCGGGCGTTCCACGCCCTCGACCGTTCCCAGGACGAAGAGGGAGGTCGCCATCGCCGCTCCCGTGTGACCGGCGCTGATGACGGCGACCGCTTCCCCGGACCGGACCAGATCGTTGGCGACACGAATGGAAGAGTCCTTCTTCCTCCGGAAGACCGTGGCGGGAGAATCGAGCATGTCCACGACCTGCGAAGCGTTCCGGATTTCAATGGGCAGGGAAGATGCCAGGGGATGTTTCTTGAGCTCGGCCTCGACGGTCTGCTGGATTCCCACCAGGATGATCCCTACGCCGAATTCCTTTGCGGCCTGAACGGCGCCGGCCACGATGGCCTGCGGCGCGTAGTCGCCTCCCATGGCGTCAACTGCGATCTTCATCAGCCTTTCCGCCTCCCGACAAGACAAAAGGCAAAGCGGTATCCCGTGGTGATCAGGATCCGCTTTGCCTTCCGGTAACGCGAGATTTAGACCTGCTGGACGGCAACGACCTCGCGGCCGTTATAGGTGCCGCAGGACATGCAGGCGTGGTGCGGCTTCTTCACTTCCTGGCACTGGGGGCAGACCGTCAGGTTCGGCGCCGTCAGGTACTTGTGGGTGCGGCGCTTGTCCCTCCGGGACTTGGAATGTCTGTGTTTTGGATTCGCCATTTCCGATACTACTCCTTTTCCGGTTTGATGATCTTTTTCAGCACTGCGAAGGGATTATCCCGAGCAGGCATCGCGTCACGCGCACAGGTGCAGCTCTTTTCGTTCCAGTCCGTCCCGCAGACCGGACAGAGGCCCTTGCAGGTTTCGCTGTGAACCGGCACCATGGGGATCGCCAGAAGCACTTGCTCCCTGATGAATGCCGCGGGATCGATCTCGTCGCCGCGATAGAATTCCGCGTCCAGGTCCGCCTTGTTCAGTTCCTGTTCCGATGCTGACGGCTCTGCCCTTTCGGGCAGGACGTCGAACTCCATGACGGCGTTCCTCACGGGATACGGAAAGCGCTTCAAACAGCGGCTGCATTCAAGCTCAGGGTCCGCATCGACCGTTCCGGTCACATGAATCGTGCCGCTTCCGCCCGGTACAAGCTTTATCCGGGCCATGAAGGGCGTCAGTGTCGCCCCTTCGTCGGAAAGATCGAGGCGATCCTCGATCTCCACGGTCAGTCCCTCGGGAGGTATGTCATTGATCTTAATGGCCATAATTATCAGCCTCCCGGGCCAGAGCTAAGGATATTAACGGAAAGCCCCCGTTTTGTCAAGGGAAAAGACCAGGAATGCGACTCATCACCATTCACGCCTGTCAGCAGGCACATTCGGGCCTCCGCCCCGGACCTGGTACAGCAGGAGGAGGCCGATCACGAAAAAGACAGCGATGGACAGGATCGCCGGGCGCTGGCTGCCGAAGGCCGCGGACGCCTGGCCGAAGACCAGCGGTCCCAGGATCGCCGAGCTCTTGCCGACCAGCGCGTAGACGCCGAAATATTCCGCCTCCTTCCCGGGAGGAATGAATTGCGTGAAGAAAGCTCGCGTTCCGGACTGGACTGACCCGAGCCCCAGCCCCGCTGTGCAGGCAATTGCCCAGAACGCAGCCTTGCTCTGGACGAAATAAGCGGCCACCGCCACCAAGGACCAGAGCAGGAGCGAGAGCATGACGACCTTTTTGGGCCCCCAGGTATCCGTAGGCCGGGAGAGCAGGAACGCCCCGATGAGCGCAGTGACCTGGACGATCAGGTAGAGGGAAATCAGCTCGGTTTGTCCAAAGGAAAAGGTCGATGCCGCAAGGCTGCTCGAAAAGATGATCACCGTGTTCACGCCGTCCTCATAAATAAGGTAGGCAACAAGGAACTTCCGGGCCTCCCGGCGAGACCAGATCTCACGGATGGTCAGCCAGGCGTTCCCGGCGCCCTTGCGGGCGGCATTCAAGGGCGTGATGCCGGTCCTGCCGTCAGCGGGCAGGAACAGAAATGCAGGCAGGGAAAAGAGTGCGAAGAAACAGGCCACCATGAGCCATATTGCGGAGAAATCGCCGGATCGGGCTAGCGGCAGCGCGATCAGGAGGGAGACAATGGATCCCGCGTAGCCGACAGCGAAGCCCCAGCCCGACACCCTGCCCTGGAACCGGGGAGGGGAAATCTGGGGCAGAAAGGAATTATAGAAGACGAGTCCGCCTTCCATGCCCATGTTTGCGAGGACGATGAGCAGGAAGCCCGTTACGACCGCCCCGGGTGCGAGCAGTGCAAAGGACGCTACGGCGAGAATGCAGGCTCCGGTATAGAATGCCAGGAGGCGCTTGCGCAGGCCTGCATAGTCGGCGATGCCGCCCAGGAACGGCGACGAGAGGGAAACGGCGAACATGCTGAGGGAGATAGCGCGTCCCCACCAGAGATCGCCCCGGCCTGATGCATTCCCCACGATTCGGTCGATGTAATAGACCTGGAATATCACGGCAGCGATGACAGCCGAGTAGCTTGAATTCGCAAAATCAAAGAAACACCAGGAGAGAACCTGCTTTCGATTCATGCCGGGATTATGCGCGAAAGAACGGCCAATTGCAAGTATCTTGGTAAAAGATGCATGGGAAATGATACCCCGGGACATGCACAAAATGCCGTTGCGGGAAATGGTTGCATTCCTTGCGGACATATGCTAAGAATTGGGCTTACCTGGATATCGGAGGAGGCAGTATGCGAAGGGTTGCGAAGCTCATGGCACTGGTGGTTCTGGGAGCGGTCCTGCTGATGTCGGGCAGCGCCGAGGCGGTCATCTACAAATATACGAATGCAAAGGGGGACATTGTGTTCGCCGATGATCTGAACGCTGTCCCCCAGCAGTACCGCAATTCTGCAGTCGTGGTGAGCGGGGCGGTGAGTGACGATCAGGAGCGGAAAGCGGAGGAGGAGCGCGCGCTGGCCATCGAAAGGCTCAAGGCTCAGCAGCAGGCCGCGCCTGCTCCGGCGGGTGCTCCTGCTCCGGCAGCGGACGCACCGGCGGCTCCCGGGTCGGCAGCGCCGGCTCAAGCGACATCGCAGGCCATGTCGCGCCTGATCCGGACGGGGATCGCTGTAGCCGTTGCGATCGTGCTCCTGGTGATCCTTCGGGAAATCGATGCGCTCAGGGAGCGAGATGATCTGATGCGGCTGGTTCGGCTCGTCATTCTGGCGGCTCTGATCGGCTTTCTTGGATTCAATCACGCCGGCGATTTCATGAACCTCTTCTCGACCGTGAATACGGCTGTCACGGATGTCCAGAAGCAGTCAGAGCAGAAAGGGCAGCGAGTCGCCGATACGATTAAGGCTGCGGAAAAAACAAAGGCCGAAGTCGAACGGCAGCAGCAGGAGATAAACGCTTTCCATCAGGAGCTTGAGCGGCAGGAGAGCGGCGGAGAAAAGAAATGACCCCTCCTGGAAAGGAAGGGTCATTCAAGTGGAAAGAGTTTTATTTGCAGAACGAAGCCCCGCGGCGTTTCAGCGGGCATCAGGACCGTTGCCGGCCGGCGCAGGAGCAGGTTGCTGCGGCCTGGCCGACGTCACGCTCCTGACGGCGTCGTGGACGGTGTCCACGAGCTTCTTCAACTCCTGCTGCGAGATGGAGAGCGGCGGCATGAGTACGATAACGTTGCCCAGCGGCCGGATAATGACGCCGTGCTTGCGGCATTCCTTCGTGACCCTGCTGCCGATGCGGTCTTCCACAGGGTAGGCGTCGCGGGTCACCTTGTTCCTCACGAGTTCGATGCCCACCATGAAACCCTTCTGCCGGATCTGCCCTACGTGTTCGAGCTTCCGGAACCGCTCCAGTTCTTTTGCAAGAAGCTTGATCTTCGGCTGGAGACGCAGCAGCGTTTTTTCCTTCCGGAACAGGTCGATGCTCGCGCTGGCCGCGGCGCAGGCGAGCGGATTGCCCGTGTAGCTGTGGCCGTGGAAGAAGGTCTTCTGCTCCCGCTCATCGCCGAGGAAAGCGCTGTAGATGTCCTCGGTGGTGAGCGTTGCGGCAAGGGGCAGATATCCGCCGGTGATTCCTTTGGCAACCGTCATGATGTCCGGAACGACCTTCTCCTGTTCGCAGGCAAACATCGTGCCGGTTCTTCCGAACCCGGTCGCCACCTCGTCGGCGATCATGAGGATATTGTTCTTGGCGCACATTTCCCGGATGCGCTTGAGATACCCCGGCGGCTGGAGAATCATGCCGGCCGCACCCTGGACGAGCGGCTCGATGATGAGGGCGGCGGTCACGGACGCATATTTCTGGATCGTCCGTTCCGCGTGCATCAGGCAGGTGAGCTGGCATTCCGGGTAGGAGAGGTTGTACCTGCACCGGAAGCAGTAGGGTGTTTCGATGCGATAGCTCCGGAACAGGAGCGGTTTATAGATACGGTGGAAAAGGTCGATGCCCCCGACGCTTACGGCGCCTACGGTGTCGCCGTGATACGCTTCCATGAGCGAGATGAAACCGGTTTTATTCTGATAACCGTGGCCCTTCTGCTGCCAGTACTGGAAAGCGATCTTGAGCGCGATCTCCACGGCAGTGGAACCATTGTCGGAATAGAACACCCGCGTCAGGCCCTTGGGCGCGATTTGGATCAGTTTTTCCGCCAGGTGGATAGCAGGATCGTTCGACAGCCCCAGCATTGTTGAATGGGCGATCTTGCCGAGTTGTTTGGAAATCGCCTGGTCGATCTCCTTCTTCCGATGGCCGTGCACGTTGACCCAGAGCGATGAGACCCCGTCGAGGTATTTTCGCCCATGGCTGTCCACGAGCCATGAGCCCGCTCCCTTTTCGACGACGACCGGCTGTTCCTTCTGCCATTCCTGCATCTGCGTGAAGGGATGCCAGAGATACTGCTTGTCGCGGTCTTCAAGCGTTTTCGGGCCCGTCACTTTCGGCCGTTTCGGCGGAGCCGGCTTCTTCGCGGTCTTTTTGGGCATGGTTGTAGAGATGCTCCTTTTTGCGACGTTGGGGTTATTATAGAGCATCCGGTGCAGGTGTCAATCAGAAAAAGGGCTTGAAAACATTAATTTCTTTCGGTATTATAGACTGCTTATTCATGCGCTGGAGGGCCTCTTGCATGTTCAACAAAAAGCGTTTTGCGATTTCCGCGCTCTTTCTTCTGGCCATCGGCGTGATTGTCGGGCTCGTCATTTCCTCCCGGCTCGACCTCATGACGACGATCACCGCCAGGAGCAGCCAGGTTTCGCCGAAGTCCATCGAGACGCTGTCCCAGCTCTCCGATGCGCTCTCCGAGGTCGCGGGCGTGGCAATGCCGGCTATCGTGAACATCTCCACGACCCGGGTGGTCAAGCAGAGCGAGCAGAATCCCTTCGATTTCTTCGACGATCCGTTCTTCCGCCGGTTTTTCGGAGATCAGTCCCCGCATCCCAATGTGCCGAAGGAACATAAGGAGCAAAGCCTCGGTTCCGGCGTGATCGTGTCGGACGACGGGTATATCGTCACGAATAATCATGTGGTCGAGAAGGCCCAGGAGATCAAGGTTCTGCTGACGAACAAACGCGATTACAAGGCCAAGGTCATCGGCGCCGATCCCAAGACCGACATCGCGGTCATCAAGATCGATGCGACGGGACTGCCGGCCCTTCCCTGGGGCGACTCGAACAAGCTGCGGGTCGGCGAGATCGTTTTCGCCATCGGCAATCCCTTCGGCCTGAACTCGACCCTGACCATGGGCGTCATCAGCGCCGTGGGACGCGCCAATGTCGGCATCGCAGACTACGAGGACTTCATCCAGACCGATGCGGCCATAAATCCGGGAAATTCGGGCGGCGCCCTGATCAATGCGAAAGGTGAACTGGTGGGCATAAACACCGCGATCGTTTCCCGGACCGGCGGCTACCAGGGCATCGGCTTCGCCGTGCCGAGCAGCATGGCCCGGCAGGTGATGGAGAGCCTGATCAAGTACAAGAAGGTCGTCCGCGGCTGGCTCGGCGTGAGCATCCAGGAAGTGACGTCCGACCTCGCCGAGGAGTTCGGCGTCAAAGATCTGAAGGGCGCCCTGGTGAGCGGGGTGATGAAGGGAAGTCCGGCGGAGAAGGCGGGCATCAAGCAGGGCGATGTGCTGCTCAAGTTCAACGGGAAGGACGTGGAGGATACGGGCCATCTGAGGAACA
The DNA here is from genome assembly GCA_021814615.1 of Nitrospirota bacterium. Taxonomy (GTDB): domain Bacteria; phylum Nitrospirota; class UBA9217; order UBA9217; family UBA9217; genus JAKAHZ01. The sequence continues at coordinate 10,113 of JAKAHZ010000022.1, forward strand.
TGGTCTCCCAGACCCCCATCGGCGCCAAGGTAAAGCTCGGCATGCTCCGCCATAAAAAAGAGATTGAGGTCGAGGTGACGATCGCCGAACTGCCGAAGAAACTGGGCGAGTCCGCGGCCGATGAAGAACCGGAAGACGCCGTCGAGGAGGGCACCGCGCTCGCGGGAATCACGGTCCGCGACCTGACGCCCGACCTGGCGAAGCGGTTCGGCATGAAGGAAGGGGAGGCGGGAGTGGTCGTCGTCCGCGTCGAGCCCGGCAGCCGGGCATTCGAGGCGGGCATCCAGCCAGGCGATCTGATCATGCAGATCAATCAAAAGGATATCTCCTCGGTGGAGGAGTATAAGAAGGCGGCGGGCAGGATCAAAGCCAAGGACCGGACCTTGTTGCTCATCCGGCGAAAGGGACAGGACCTCTTCCTCACGGTCAAACCTGAATAGAGCGCCGGAAGAGGCAACGGCGAGCATGTCCGGCAGCCGGCGGCCTCGTCTGCCAGGGTTTCCCGCGCTGCATTCGCAGTTCCCCGGTTGTTCGGTGTTTTCGCTTACAGGCATTTCAAGAAAGGAGGTGAGATACCATGGGACTGATACTCATCCGTGTTTTATTCGTAGTCGTCGGAACCTTGCTCGGCTATTATGTGTCAACGCAGCTTGATGAAGTGGTGAGCAAGATCGAGGGCATGGCTGTCGGCTTCACCGTAGCAGTCGGAATCATCCTTACCGAGTTACTCTTCAGGCGCGTCGCCCTCAAGGTCATCATGGGCGGCATCCTGGGATTCATCATCGGCCTCACGTCAGCCAACATCATTGCAACGCCGCTCAAGCTGGTTCCTCTCGAACGGAGCATCGTCAACTTCATCGTGCTTCTCATGAACGCCTTTTTCGGCTACATGGGCGTGGCCATCGGCATCCGCGAAGGGGAACGGTTCAACCTCGCCAACATCAAGAAGCTCTTCCGCGGCGGCGGAGACGAGAACCTCAAGATCCTCGACACGAGCGTGATCATCGACGGCCGGATCGCCGATGTCTGCGAGACGGAGTTCCTCGACGGGACGCTCGTCATCCCCCAGTTCATCCTGCACGAGCTGCAGCACATCGCCGACTCGTCGGATTCGCTGAAACGCGCGCGCGGCAGAAGGGGGCTCGACATCCTGCACCGCATCCAGAAAATGAGCCACATGGAGGTGCGGATCACCGAGGAGGATTTCCCGAAGATCCGGGAAGTGGACAGCAAGCTCATCGCCCTTGCCAAACGAATGGGCGCCAAGGTCATCACGAACGACTTCAACCTGAACAAGGTGGCGGAGCTGCAGGGCGTCAAGGTGCTGAACATCAACGACCTGTCGAACGCCGTGAAGCCCGTCGCCCTGCCCGGCGAGAGCATGCGCGTCTTTGTCCTCAAGGAAGGCAAGGAGCCCGGCCAGGGCGTCGCCTATCTCGATGACGGCACGATGATCGTCGTCGAGAACGGCCGCCGGTTCATCAACAAGAACGTGGACGTGGCGGTCACGAGCGTGCTCCAGACCGCCGCGGGCAGGATGATCTTTACGAAGCTCAGGGAAGAGGCGGAGCAGGACGTTCAGCACGCCGAACGGTAGCGAACAAGACCAGGGAGCCAGGAGGAAAGAACAGCTCTTCTGACTTCTGACTCCTGGCTTCTGTATTCCGTATTTTCAGGGAGGTTTCATGTCAGGGCATTCGAAATGGGCGACAACGAAACGAAAGAAGGCCGCGATCGATTCCAAGCGCGGCAAGATCTTCACCAAGATCACGAAGGAAATCACGGTGGCGGCGCGAATGGGCGGCGGCGACCCTGACGGCAATCCCCGTCTGCGCACGGCGGTCGACAAGGCCAAGAGCGTGAGCATGCCGGCAGACAATATCAAGCGCGCCATTCAGAAGGGCACGGGCGAGCTCCCCGGCGTGGCGTACGAAGAAACGACCTATGAGGGCTACGGACCGAACGGCGTGGCCATCATCGTCGAGGTCATGACGGACAACAAGAACCGCACGGTCTCCGAGCTCCGGCATATCATGGAGAAACTCGGCAAGGGCATGGGCGAGAACGGCTGCGTTTCCTGGATGTTCCACAAGAAAGGCTACATTGTCGTGGCAAAGGCGAAGACGGACGAAGAGAAACTGATGGGCATTGCGCTCGATGCCGGGGCCGAGGACATGCAGCCCGAGGACGATAATTTCGTCATCACGACCGCTCCCGCGGACTTCGACAAGGTCAAAAAGGCGCTCGACGGCGCGGGCATCGCCACGGAAGTCGCCGAGGTCACCATGGTGCCGCAGACCTATGTGACCCTCGAGGGCCAGAAGGAGGCGTCGCAGATGCTGCGCCTCATGGAATCGCTCGAGGACAACGACGACGTTCAGAATGTGTACGCAAACTTCGATATCCCCGATGAGATCATGAACGCCATCGAGGGATAGGATCGCGGTATATGTCAGCGGGATGCCGATGAGAGGCGGACGGGGTGGCGCATGGCACTGATTCGGTGTTGCCGACGGTTCGTTCTCGTTTTCCCGCTTAAGGGGGAGTCATGCGGGTTTTGGGGATAGATCCGGGTACGCTCACGAGCGGATACGGCATTGTCACGGAGGAAGACCATAAGATCTTCCATGTGGCATCGGGCGGAATCAGCCCGTCGGCAAAACAGCCCTTTCCCAAGCGGCTGGGCAAGATCTACGACGAACTGGAAAAAATCATTGAGAAGTATCAGCCCCAGGTGGTGGTCATCGAGGATCTCTTCGTGTCCCAGAACATCAAGGCCGCCCTCAAGCTCGGCCATGCCCGGGGCGTCGCGATCCTGGCTGCGGTGAATGCCGGCCTCCCGGTGTTCGAGTACGCGCCTGCCGAGGTGAAGCAGGCCGTTGTGGGGACGGGCAAAGCCGAGAAGAAGCAGGTGCAGCTCATGGTCAAGGCGCTGCTGGAGCTTCCCAAGGCCCCGCATCCCGCCGATGCGGCTGATGCGCTGGCGGCGGCGATCTGCCATATCCATTCCTCCCGGATGCGGGAGATGCTGAAAGGTTCCGCCAGCCTCAGGTCGGGCGGCCGGAGCGCGGTCAGGACGAAATGATCGCCTGGCTCTCCGGACGGGTCCAGACCAAAGCCCAGGACTCGCTTATCGTCGACGTGTCGGGCGTGGGATACCAGGTCTACGTGCCCGTCACGACGATTGCCCGGCTCCCCGAAACCGGCGAACCGATCACCCTGCACATTCACACCCATCTTCGCGAGGACTCCCTGAGCCTCTTCGGGTTCGCAACGGACGCCGAGAAAGAGGTGTTCCAGCTTCTCCTGGGCGTGTCCGGCATCGGACCCAAGCTGGCCCTTGCGATCCTGTCGAATCTTTCCGTTGATGCGCTGCTTTCCGCCATACAATCGGGCGACGAAGCGGCCCTGAGCCGCATTTCCGGGATCGGCAAGAAAACCGCCGCCCGGCTCTGTCTCGAACTGAAGGACAAGGTCAAGATCATGATCGCGGGAGCCGTTGGCGTTTCAGCCGGTATCGGACCGGTGGAAAGCGGCGCGGACGACGCTGTGGGCGCGCTCGTCAACCTGGGGTACAAGCGGCCGGCAGTGGAGGATGCGGTGCGGAAGGCCCGGCAGGGACGTCCCGATATCCGCATCGAGGATGTGATCCGTGAAGCGCTGAGTTTGCTCGCGAAACGGTAGCGGAGCAGAGCAGCGGCAGGGACTGCCGGAGGAACGGAAGGGACCGATGACCAAGAGGATCGTGACAGGGGACCAGGAACCCGAGGACATTCAGCTCGACCGAAACCTCCGGCCGACGCGCTTCCAGGACTTCGTCGGGCAGGACCGGATCAAGGACAACCTGTCCGTGTTCATTACCGCGGCAAAGGCGCGGAACGAGGCGCTGGACCATGTGCTGTTCTGCGGCCCGCCGGGCCTGGGCAAGACGACGCTGGCAAACATCATCGCCCATGAGATGGGCGTGGGCATCAAATCCACTTCCGGGCCGGTGCTGGAACGGGCCGGCGATCTGGCCGCGATTCTCACCAACCTCCAGCCCGGCGACGTGCTGTTCATCGACGAGATCCACCGGCTGAACCGCGTCGTGGAAGAGGTCCTCTATCCCGCCATGGAGGACTTTCAGCTCGACATCATAATCGGACAGGGGCCCGGAGCGCGCTCGATCAAGCTTGACCTTCCCCGATTCACGCTCGTGGGCGCCACGACCAGGACGGGGCTCCTCACGTCGCCGCTTCGCGACCGCTTCGGCATCATCGACCGCCTTAATTTCTACGCCGCAACTGATCTCCGCACAATCGTGAAACGGTCCGCCGGCATCCTGGGCATCACCATCGACGCAGATGCGGCCGAAGAGATCGCCAAGAGGTCGCGCGGCACGCCGCGTATCGCGAACCGGCTCCTGCGACGCGTGCGGGACTTCTCGCAGGTGAAGGGCGAGACAACCGTCTCCCGCGCGGCCGTTGTCGCGGCAATGCAGCGGCTGGAGGTGGACGAGAAGGGGCTCGACGAGATGGACCGCAAGCTCCTCCTGGCCATCATCGACAAGTTCGACGGCGGTCCCGTGGGCCTCGAGACGCTGGCCGCTGCCTTGGGCGAGGACAAGGACACGCTCGAAGATGTGTACGAGCCATACCTCATCCAGGAGGGGTTCCTGGACCGGACGCCGCGCGGCAGGCTGGCGACCAGGACGGCCTACGTCTATTTCGGCAAGGCCAAGCCGTCGACGGGGCAGGAGCGGTTGCTCTGATCCATGTATGATGAAGTCGTAAAAAGTCGATTATCACCACGGAGACACTGAGGACACTGAAAAAATCATAGTCCATCATGTATATATGCCCATGAATACTGAAGGAGCCATTCAGCCTGAGCAGCTTCTGCTTTCCGTGGTCATGCCGTGCCTGAACGAGGCGGAGACGATCGGGTCCTGCATCGGGAAGGCGCGGAAGGCGATCGACGAGCACGGCTTGGTTGCCGAGATCATCGTCGCCGACAACGGCAGCACGGACGGCTCCATCGAAATCGCGGAGAAACTGGGCGCCCGGGTCGTTGCCGTGCCGGTGCGGGGATACGGTGCAGCGCTTTCCGCCGGCATCGCGGCAAGCCGGGGCCGGTATATCATCATGGGCGATTCCGACGACAGCTATGATTTCGGATCGCTCATGCCCTTCGTGGAAAAACTTCAGGAAGGATATGATCTGGTCATGGGGTGCAGACTGCCGTCGGGCGGTGGAACGATCATGCCGGGGGCCATGCCCTGGAAGAACCGGTGGATCGGCAATCCGTCGCTCTCGAACATCGGCAGGTTCTTTTTCCGCATTCCGGTCAGGGATTTTCACTGCGGCATGCGCGGCTTCACCCGGGAGGCGTTCCAGGCGCTGGACCTGCATACCACCGGCATGGAGTTCGCTTCGGAAATGGTGATCAAGGCGGGGTTGCTGAAGCTTCGGATCACGGAGATCCCCATCACCCTCTATCCCGCAGGCCGGTCCCGTCCGCCGCATCTGCGGCCCTGGCGGGACGGCTGGCGCCATCTCCGGTTCATGCTGCTCTATTCACCGCGGTGGTTGTTCTTTATCCCCGGTCTCGTTCTCCTCGCACTCGGCGCCGCTGCATTTTCGCTCCTCGTCTCTCGCCCGGTCACGGTTGGGACGGTTACCTTCGATACGAACACGCTCCTTATGTCCGTCCTTTCAGTCATTACCGGATACCAACTGATCATCTTTTATATCGTCACCAGAACCTTTGTTGTTTCAGCAGGGCTGGTGCCTCATGGCCGCCGCCCCGCGCGGACCCCTGCTATCCCATCTCTCGAAGCGGGAATACTCCTCAGTATCCTGATGATCGCCGCGGGAGCCGCGTTCCTGGTGCAGGCGGTGCGCACCTGGGCAGCGCACGATTTCGGGCAGCTCTCCTATCCTGAAAGTTTGCGCATGGTCATCCCCGCGGCAATGTTCATTCTTCTCGGCGTGCAAAGTTTCTTCTCAAGCTTTCTCATCGGAATCATCAAGCTGCCGAGAAAATGATATTGGGCGGCAAGAGGTGATGCCTCATAGCTTCGCCTGATCGTTTTGCAGTTACCTTTGAGGTGCGTTCCACGAAGTCGTCGGCACGTCTTGAAGCCTATGAAGGCATCAATCATTATCCCAACTAAAAACGGCGGCGAACGGTTCTCCCATGTACTGAAAGCCCTATTCGAGAACGAGCTGGCCGATGAATTTGAGGTCATTGTCATTGACTCGGGATCATCGGACAACACTCTTCAAACAGCGGCATCCTATCCGGTTCGTCTGCACAGGATCGCCCCTCAGGAGTTCGATCATGGAAAGGTGCGTAATCTCGGGGCTCGAATCTCACACGGAGATTTCCTTGTTTTTCTGACCCAGGATGCCATCCCGGCCGACCGGCACTGGCTTGCCGCCCTGCTGCAGCCTTTTGCCGGCAACAATGCAATAGCCGGCGTCTATTCCCGCCAGATTCCGGATGGAGACAATCCGATGGAAAATTTTTTCCTGCAGCGGATCTACGGCGACCGGCGCATCGTTCGACGTTGTTCATCTTCCTTCGCATCCGGATTGCCGCCCCTGCAGGATATCTTCTTTTCCAACGTGGGGTCAGCAATCAGACGCAAGGTGTGGGAACAGATTCCGTTTCGCGAGGGTATTGTGATGAGCGAGGATCAGGAGTGGTCGAAACGGGCTCTTTTTGCGGGGTATGAGACCGTCTATGAGCCCGGAGCTGCCGTCTATCACGCGCATAATTATTCCGCACGAACCGTTTTTCTCCGCAACCGGGACAGCGGATTCTCATTGCATAACATCACCAAGGAACGTTTTCTCCCGTCACTCGCTTCAGCCGTTTCTTTTGTAGCGGCGGAGATCGCCGCGCTCTATCGGTCGCATGGATGCATGATCATTCCCAGGGTTCTGCTGTACGAAACATCGCGGTTCGGCGGATTCGCGTTTGGCTCGGCGGCGGCTCGTTTCAGGAGGAAACCGAATGCCGAGCGATAAGAAGGATTCGAGACAACGGCGAATGCAAGGCGTCGTAGCCTGTCCGCATTGCCACGCCGGTTTGCTATGGGAAGAAGGGATCGCCGCATGCCAAACCTGCTCGGAGAGCTACCCCGTCGTCCATGGCATTCCGCACTTCGTGAACCCGCACATCGTTGCCACGAGCGACGCAGTTTTTCAGTCCCAGGTGATGCACGGCTCCAGCCTGACGGCGCGCCTGTATACGGCGGGGAAACGGATCGTGAGCAGCGAGTACATGCCGCACGATCATGTACGCGAATTTCTTTCCAACGTTCGGGAAAACGAGCTCGTCGTTGAACTGGGTTCCGGAAACCGACGGCTGTCTGAAGCGGTCATCAATATCGATCTCTACCCCTTTCCCCATGTCGATGTGGTGGCGGATATCATGCACGCGCCGCTCAAGGACGGGGTTGTCGACGCCGTCGTGCTTGATACGGTGCTGGAGCATGTTCCCGAACCGCAGCGCGTCGTTGATGAGATCTACCGCATCTTGAAGCCCGAAGGCCGCGTTTTGTGCCTAGCGCCCTTCGTCTTTCCCTATCATGGTTACCCGAAGCACTATTTCAATTTCTCGAAAGACGGGCTGGAACATCTCTTCCGCCGTTTTTCGCGCCGCGAGGTCCGTACGAACATGGGGCCGACGAGCGCGCTGGTCAATCTTGCTTCCGAATATGTGGGGATTGCATTTTCCTCGGACAACAAGTTACTATACTCAATCGGCAAGGGACTTGCGCTCCTTCCGATCTTCGTGCTGAAATATCTTGATCGCCTGTGGGTTCGTTCCTCGCGGGCGGCGAATCTTGCCGGCGTCCTGTCCCTGTGGGCGGTAAAATAACGATCACGCGGTTTGAGGCGATCCGATGCCAGTTGATGAACGGCATAAGTTACCAGCGGGCCCTGCGGTCTACATGCGGGATCAGTATGCGGGGAGCGCCATTACCCGGTGGTTCACGGATTTTCGGGATCGGCGTATCTTCTCCTTCCTCCGCCCCGACGACCGCCGCATCGTGGATATCGGCTGCGGTGAGGGAATCACGCTGGAATATCTTAAAGGGCGATTCCCCGAACGGCGCGTGGAGGGAATCGACGCAGAAGCGGAGAATATCGACATCTGCCTCCGGCACGGGTTGACGGCGCAGCACGGGACTGTCTACGCGCTGCCGTTCCGGGATGCTGAGCTGGATTGCTGTTACCTGACCGATGTCATCGAACATCTCGATCGGCCGGAGGCCGCAGTGAGCGAGGTGCATCGCGTGCTTCGCCCGGGGGGAAGACTGATTATCGTATTTCCCCGGGATGTCATGTTTACCGTCGCACGGCTCATGACGGGCAAGTTCTCGGGAGCATTCTATTTTCCCGGCCATGTCCGGCAGTGGACCCCCCGTGAGATGTCGGCGCTGTTGAATCGCGAGGGATTTTCACTGCGCATGCAGCAAAACCTGCCGTTCTTTTTTTGGACAATCAGCCTGTACCATCTTGTCGTTGCAGACAGGCGATAGGACGGGGGAAGGGATTAGGTGTGCGGTTTGCGAGAGCTGTTCAAACAGACGGTGGCAGCAGAGAATCTCGGGGAGACGGCTGCTCGCTATGTACTGGTCGGAATTCTCAATACGATTGTCGCCTCCCTGGTCTTTGCAGGCATTCTCGCTTGCGGGGTGCCGCACCGATGGGCCGTTCTGTTGACCCTGATAATCGGTGTGGTCATTAACTTCAAGACCGTCGGCAGGTTTGTTTTTAGGAGCCGGGACAATGGCCCGTTCATCCGGTTCCTCGTTCTTAATGTAATACTCTATTTCCTCTCGGTCGGGATTCTCGAATATCTGCAATCGCGGGGTGTAAGCCTGTACACAGGCGGCTTTCTTCTCGCCCCGGTGAACGCAGTTGTCTCATTCCTGGCCCTGCGAGTGTTTGTTTTTCCCCCGAGACCATGACGCACGACAGGTTTGCCGGCTGATGAAAACAGGATCCTTCCCTCACCCCGAGCACCTCGCTCACCGACGAAATCTCCTCGCTGTCGGAGTGTTTCTGACGGCAGTCTTTCTTTTTGCATTCACCAAGGTTGAAGACTGGGATGCATGGCTGCATCTGTCGCTGGGACGCCTTTTCTGGGACCTCAAAGGTCAGCCTGCAAGCGAACCGCTGCTCTTTCCCATGCAGGGTCAGCCCTTCGCCTACAGCTCCTGGCTGTTCGGCGTTCTGTCCTATGCCGTCTACTCCCTTGGCGGATACACCGGCCTGGTCGTCGCCAAGGCGGGATTGATAACATCGCTGTTCGCCCTGCTTATCGCCGACGCGTTGCGTCCGTACAGGCGAACGGTCATCACGTTGTTCGTCATGAGCGCCGTGCTCTTCATGACACGGGACCGTTTCGTCGAGCGGCCGGAACTGCTCATGATGTTCTTTTTCGCCCTCAGCATCTTCAGCCTCCGCGCGTACATCGTGGATGGGAAAAAATATCTGTACTTCCTCCCGCTTCTTCATCTTCTCTGGGCAAACTGCCATTCCAGCATCAATCTGATGGTCGTCCCGTTCTTCGCTGTTCTCGCGGCGGGCGGTGCCCAGGTGCTGGCGCAGAGGCGCGGATGGTTGTTTCCCGGTGTTCCGTCGCCTGCACAAATGCGGATCATCCTGTTTGTTTTTCTTCTGTCCCTTGGGGCATCACTCATCAGCCCTTACGGCCTGGATCAATTTACGGTCGGGATTCGTTTTCTCGGCCAGGACTACTACAAGACGACAATCTTCGAGCTTCGTCCTCCGAAATGGCCGGATCAGCCGTGGCCGTTCATGATGGCGGGCGCGGTGGTCGGTTCCTTTGTCCTGAACAGAAGGAAAACATCGCTCGTATCCTTGTTTCTGGCGCTGCCTTTGCTCATCCTGTCGTTCACGGCGATCCGGTTCATCGCCGTTTTCGGGATCGTGGCGGGCCCCATCGTTGCGCGGAACCTTTCCGCATGGGCGTCAGAGCGCCGCACGACAACAAACGTTGAGAACGGCGCGGTCGTCGCACTTCTCTGCTGGCTTATTCTCTCAACCGGGTTGCATCTCGCCCGCATTCGGCCTTTTGTCGTAGAGGATGATGGCAGATTTGGAGCCGGAGTCAGCTATCGCCTTGTTCCCGAAGGGGCGCTTTCCTATATGGATCTCCGCGGCATCCAGGGTCGTATCTATAATCCCATGCAATGGGGGCAATACATCATCTGGCGCGATTTCCCGAAGCGCAGTCCCTTTATCGACGGACGAGCATACTTGACGCAGGACCTGATAGACCGCTTTGACGAAGCCGAAAACTCGGCGCCAGCATTGGACAAGCTTGCAGCGGATTTCGGGATCGGCGTGATTCTTGCCTCCTACCCGGTGAAACAGGAAGGCGCCGGATCCCTCGCGGTAGGCGTGTGGCCTGATCCGCGCACCTGGGCGCTCGTCTATTGGGATGATACGGCGCGGGTATTCCTCAGGCGGGGCACGGGCAGGGACGACGTCATCGCGCGGGATGAATACCGTGCAGCCGATCCTCTCGCGGCCTTGGCGGGGCGGCTCGATTTGCATGCGCAGCGCTTGAGGGACGGGCTCTTCAGCGAGTTGAGGCGGGCTCTGAATGAGACCGGCTCGTCGATTGCTTCTCTCTATCTGGGGCAGGCGTCCCTGGCGGCAGGAGCCTATCCGGAGGCACTGGCGGCTTTTACCCGCATTGAGCGCTCGGCCTATGCCGCGGCGGCCTATGAAGGGGAGAGCGTCGCCTATTCCAAACTCGGTCGGACGGCTGACGCGATCCATGCAGGCGAAAAGGCGGAAGCACTCCAGGAATCGCCGGGCCGACGCTACCGGCTTGCGCTTCTGTATGCCGGCGCCGGACGGGCAGACGAGGCGCTGGCATCGCTCGAAAAAGCCGTCAAACTCGATCCCGGCAACGGTTCGTTCTATTCCCTGCTCATCGGGATGTACCGTGAACGCGGCATGATCGACGCGGCCCGTACCGCCGAGGAGATGCGGGACAGGATCAGCCGGAAACAGGCGGCGGACGAACAGAATGCCCTGGCTGCGCGGGAGTATGTTGCAGGCAACGTGGACGGGGCCATCAGGATCTATTCGAACGCCATTGCCGTGAATCCGGGAAATGCCGGCGCGTATTGCGGTCTTGGTTTCATCAAGCTCAACCAGGGGGATCTGCAAGCAGCGCTGCACTACGAACAAAAGGCGCTGGAGATTGACAACACCATGGCCCTTGCCTATTATGGGAGCGCGATCGCTTACAAGAAGCAGGGCGATCTGCAGAATGCAAAACGTTCCTTGCACAAATATCTCGATGCGGAGCCGCGAGGACAGTTCGCGCGCAGGGCGAGAAAAGAACTCCAGGCGGCTCACTGACGCATGCACGCAAGCCAGGAAAAAGCCGATCCATGTACCAAGTGAAGGGCAAGCTCTCTTCGAAAATAACACCATATCTGCTCATGGCGGCCCTTGCGGCATGGGTGCTGGTCCTCTATGCCCGGTCGTGGTCCTATCCCTACATTCTTCTCGATGATCAGGAGTATCTTGTCAATAATCAGCGGATTGCCGCCGGGCTGTCTCTCACGAATATCCGCTGGGCCTTTTCTACGTTCTATATGGCCAACTGGCATCCGTTGACCTGGATGTCCTATCTGACGGATATGAGCCTGTTCGGACAGCAGCCCGGCATGCAGCATGCCGTGAACAGCCTCTTGCACGCTCTTTCAACGGGACTCTTGTTCCTCGCGCTCTACCGCTTGACGGGAGCGCAGGGGAAAAGTCTTGCCGTCGCCGCCTTGTTCGGCATGCATCCGCAGCATGTGGAATCGGTTGCATGGATTTCCGAAAGAAAAGACGTGCTGTCGGGATTCTTTTTCATGCTCACGCTGCTCAGTTACGAGCGGTACGCCCGCAGGGGTTCGAACGTCCATTATGCAATGGTGCTTCTTTTTTTCGCGCTTGGCCTGATGTCCAAACCCATGCTGATGACCGTTCCGTTTCTCCTCTTGCTCCTGGACGTCTGGCCTCTCGGCCGGACGGCTTCGGTCGTCGGGCTCCCGCAGAACGGAAGACCATGGCGACCCCTTGTCCGGGAAAAAATCCCCCTCGTCGTCTTGTCCCTGCTCTCGGTTGCGATTACCTACTTTGCGCAGGACCGGAGCGGTGCGGTCGTGTCGGTTGAGGTCATACCACCGCTGCAACGCGTGATGAATGCCGTGGTCTCCTATGCAACGTATATCCTGCACATGGTTTGGCCGTTCAACCTTGCGGTGTACTACCCCTATTCGGCAAGCGGCTTGCCCTGGTGGGCCTTCGGCGGCTCCCTTTGTTTGCTGGTGTTGATGACCGTAATCGCTGTCCGTGCTTTTCGCGCACGACCCTATTTGCTGGTATGCTGGCTCTGGTATCTGGGGATGCTCGTGCCGGTGATCGGCCTCATCCAAGTCGGCGGCCAGGCCATGGCTGACCGATATGCCTACCTGCCTCTTATCGGAATGTATATTCTTGTCCTTTGGTCCGCTGCCGACCTGTTCCCGGCAACCGGATCGCTGCGCACAGGCGTCAAAACCGTCTTGTTCCTTGCGGCATTCCTGATGGTCTCTGCCATAACCTACCGGCAGATCGGGTATTGGTCCGACAGCATTATTCTGTATGAGCATGCTCAGCGCGTCACTCCGGACAACAACACCATCCGGCGCTTTCTGGGGAATGCCTATTTGCAGCGGGGCAACTATGGCGATTCCCTCGAACAGTATCGCCGGGCAGTTCTTATGGATCCGGATGATGCAGAATCGTATAACGGAATGGGCATGGCCATGGCGTTTCAAGGTCATGCCGCCGAAGCCGCCGATTTCTATCAAAAAGCGATTGCCAAGAAACCTGAATATATCAAGAGTTACAATAACTATGGTTTGCTGCTGCTGCAGCTCAACCGATATGATGACGCTCTGAAAATTTTTCAGGAGGCTCTGCGGTTCAAGAACCGGGATTCGGACACTCATTACAACATCGGCAATGCCTATGCCGGGATGGGACGTCTGGAAGATGCCATCGCGCATTTCAAATTGAGCCTGCTTTACAATCCGGCATCACCCGACGCCTGCGTCAACATGGCCAATGCGTTATTCCGTTTGGGACGGAAAGCGGAAGCCGCGGCATATTATCGAGAGGCGCTGCGCATTCAGCCGGACTACGGTCTGGCCCAGAGGAATCTTAACCTTTTGTTGGAAAAGCGTTAATATGGTGCCAACCAAATGATGGTCAGTTTCAAAGGTCGTTTTTTAGAAAATACTTTAAGCCGAGATTATTTCCTCATCCTTATCCTCGTCGCGCTTGTGCTGACATCGATAGCTGCGACGTTTGCGAGAAATAGTTTTTTCCTTACACCAACGACGCTATGGATGGACTCCGCCGCTAAATCACCGGGGAAAAGGAGGCCGATTTTCAATTACGGTTTTGCTCTCTATGCTGCTGAACGTTACGATCAGTCCCTGAAATATCTTATTCGAGCTGATGAACTTCCGCCTGATGTTGGGACCCCCTTTCGAAAGCTTAAGTTGGTAAAAGGGAATGCCCTTTTCTTTTTGAAAAAGTACGATGCTGCACTCAATGCGTGGCAATCAGTACTGCTCTTATCTCCGGATGATCCGGAAATATTGAATAATACCGCAATGGCGCTTTTAAAACTGGGCAGGCTGACGTCCGCGCGTGTCGCAGCAGAGAAGGCATCTACTTATGCAAGTGAAGATTTGCTGCCGGATATTCTTTTAACGAAATCTCAAATTCTCATGCAGTTGGGCGATATTCGCAATGGAAAAGAGCTTCTAGAAAGGGTTCTTCATCTCGCGCGCACAGCGCCAGAAGTATATCTTGATATAGCACTTTATTGTGAAGAGATCGATCAACGGCTTGAAGCCCGCCAGTATGCGCTGAAGTATCTTCGATCAGACCCCACCCCCGTCGGTGCAAACAAGGCAAGGATGCTTCTTTCACGGACTGCTGATTAAGGATAAGTTCGCAGCATAGCTTTTCGTGCGTTTAATGATCCAAATGGACATGTTGCTACATATCTGCTGCGCTCCCTGTGCGGTGTATCCGCTTTCACGGCTGCGCGCAGCCGGTTTCCCGGTGCAGGGGTTTTTTTATAATCCGAATATCCACCCTTTTCTTGAATACCGGAAACGACTCGAAACGGTCCGGGAGTTCGCGGGCCGGGTCTCGCTTCCTCTCCATGTGCGGGACGACTACGACCTCGACGGTTTTCTCGTCCGCGCGGCGGGGAAGGGGGCGGGCAGGTGCGAACACTGTTACCGGATGCGGCTCGCAGTCGCCGCCTCGGAAGCGAAGCTGGGCGGATTCACGCTGTTGTCCACAACGCTCCTGTACAGCAAGTACCAGAAGCATGACCTGATCCGGGGAGTGGGCGAGGAAATGTGCCGCGACCAGGGCATCGAGCTCTATTACGAGGATTTCCGCGCCGGCTGGAAGCAGGGGATCATCGAATCCAAGGCTATGGGCCTCTACCGGCAACAGTATTGCGGATGCATATACAGCGAGCGGGAACGCTATGAAAGGTGAGGGGCGTCGCGATAACACCTTCGCCGCACGAATGCTCCCGCACGGCCTCTCCTGCCGTGACCTTTTTGCCTAAGACATGCGATCAACGTTTTATATCATTCTCTTCGCTCTCCTCCTCGGTTGCCCGTGCAGCCAGGCTTCGGCTTCGGAAACGATCCGCGTGCTTATCTTCGACAACCAGCGTTCCGTCACCGTCTCGTCGGGGGAAGGGATGATCATCGACAACAGCCTATCCCATCCGGTGCCGAAAACGGCAACGTTCACCGCAGCAGGCATGGCCAAGCGTTTCGTGCAGGTGCAGGCGCGCGGCGAACTGATGAAGGTAAACGGGAAATCCTACCGCGGCACCATCGAGGTGCGCAGAAAGACCGGAGGCCGGCTGCAGGTGATCAACGACGTGGATATCGAGGATTATCTCAAGGGAGTCGTTGCTGCGGAAGTGCCCCACGACTGGCACCGGGAAGCCCTGAAGGCCCAGGCTGTCGCATCGAGGACCTATGCGCTGTACGAAAAGCGCCACGCCGGGCGCAGGGCCTTCGACATCCGCGCTACCGTGGACAGCCAGGTCTACCTGGGGCACAAGGGCGAACGGTCGCGTGCGGTCCAGGCGGTGGCGGACACGGAGGGAGAGGTAGTGGTCTACCAGGGCGAGATCATCGCAGCCTATTACCATTCGAGCTGTGGTGGACACACTGAGGATGCTTCCGTGCTCTGGGGGATCGACGAACCCTATCTCAAAGGCGTGGACTGCGATTGCCAGCAGATCTCCAAATACGGTCTCTGGGAGAAACGATTTTCCCTGGCGGCGTTTGTAAGCGCGCTCCGCAAGAGCGGATATCGTCTCGGCGCCGTCTCTGCCGTTTCGGCCGGACCGATCACCCCGGGCGGCCGCGTGAAGAGCGTGGTGTTCCAGGGGCCGCGCGGCGTGTCGACGGTGCCTTCCGAGGCGATCCGCTCCGCGTTGGGCTACATGCATATTCCCAGCATCTTCTTCGAGCCGGAGCTGCTGGAAGATGAAGTGGTCTTCTCGGGACGGGGGCTCGGTCATGGCGTGGGGCTTTGTCAGTGGGGCGCTCAGAACATGGCCCTCCAGGGCAGCAGGTATGCGGATATCCTTCGTTATTATTATCCCGGCACGACGCTGGCCCGACTGCCTTGAAGCACCTGCGGAAGCGGTCGCACTTGCTTTTTTCCATTCCCGACGATAAAATGACCCCCATGAAAAAACAACAGGCAGCGCCAGCCCCGGCAGCAAAATCCCAGCCATCCGTCACCTCAACAGTTCTTTTTTACTCCCAGGCGGTCCTGCTGGCCGGTGTGATCGCATTGATTCCCACAGCGATTGCCAGGAACAAGATTTTCCACGATCCCTTAAGTATTTGGGAGAGCGCGGTCAAGAGCGCCCCGAACAAGCGGCGAACCCACGAGAACTACGGCCAGGCCCTGTCAACTGCGGGGAAACTGAACGAGGCGCTCACGCAGTTCAAGACCGTGCTCGCCCTGCCCGACGACGGCAGCGTGCCGATGCGCGACGTGTACCGCGAGATCGGCGTCGTCTATTTCCGCCTGGGGCTCATCGACGAATCGATCATCGCCTGGCAGAAGGGCCTGTTCTATGCCAACGGCGACGCCGGCGTGCTGAACAATCTCGCCATCGCCTACATGCGCCAGGGCCGTCTCGACGAGGCGCTCTCTCATGCGCAGATGGCGGTAAGCGTGGCGCCGTTCATGCCTGAACCGGTGAACACCATGGGCGAGATCTACATGGCAACGAAACGCTATGCCGAAGCCGCAAATTCCTTTCTTAAATATGTCCAGATGCGTCCCGAAGACGGCCGCGGATATTGGAACGCAGGCCTTGCATTCGAACGGGCGGGAGATCTGGATAAAGCCTACCAGCTCATCAACCGCTTTCTTGCAACCGATCCCGATCCGAACGGCCGCCAGCAGGCTCAGAATTTGCTTATGAATCTTCAAGCACGGATGGGGAAGAACGTACAACGTTGAGGTCTCTCCTTTACAGTATCGCCGAATCCTTCCTGCGGGAATGAATACCTGCAAGTATCTGTTTATCGACTTATTATCTAATTCGTAATGCATCTATATGCTATTTATTGGCTAGTCAACAAGATAAACTGCGCTGTTCCTGGATAAATCAGCAAAAAACGTCTTTTTGATCATTATGATCTGTGCTCAAACCAACAAATTGAGCGGATTTGCTCACGAAAGCCGTCAGTCATAGACGTATTGATCTATATTTATAAATTTAATCAAATGTTTATATGTGGCATACTGGTTGCAATAAAATTAATACTAATCGCTTATGTCATTATTAAGAAGGAGGCAGCGGCTGCCTGGAAGCAGCACGAAAAAAGAACAATCGACTGGCCAAACATTCGGGTGGGAGATCGAGGGAAAAATTTAGACGTAAAGCTGAAGCCAGGCTTCAGCAAATCTTGTTAAAAGGAGAAAAACGATGAAGAAGATTCTTGTTGTTCTCGCAGTTGCTTGCATGGTCCTGTCCGCAGCGGCAGCCCAGGCAAAAATCGCAGGGTCAGCACATGACATGACGTCCACGACCTTGGGTATGGCTCCGGGTGTAGCTGCCGATCCTTGCATCTATTGCCACACCCCGCACGGCGGCGGCAGCTTTGCTCTCTGGAACCGTTTAGCCAAGACGGCTATCACCGGCACCTATGTCAGCACGGCCAACCCGACGGGGAACACTCTTGATGCTCGCGGTTCCATGCTCTGCCTCAGCTGCCATGACGGCGTGCTGACCGAGACGATGCTGAACGCACCCGGTCGGAACGGCCAGAACACCAGCGTTACCTTCAACCCTATTACCAAGAACGCCTTGGCTATTATCGCTGATGTGTCTAGTGATCTGGCGAACGATCATCCGATTGCTGTGACCCTTCCCGCCACGGGCTACGCCGCTCCGACATGGGCAGTGTTCTATGACGGCTCCGGCAATCGGACGGCTGCAGCAAACGGCCGTGTCGAGTGCGGCACCTGCCATGACCCGCATACGGGCGTAGACTACGGTACCACGCCGGGCTTCACGGACATGATGCTCCGCACCGGCTTCAAATGCGGTGATTGCCATAACAGCAAGTAATCTGCTGAGAGCAATTGATTTTACCACAGAGAGGGGGAGTGCAAACTCCCCCTCTTTTTTGATTTCCCTGTGTGTTTTCCACGTATTCGCGAGATTTCGCGATTGACAGGATTTTGTTGAGCAAGTAATATACTACAGATTTTTTTTGTCACGCATGACCCAATTATCGGATACATGTCATCATGAATACATTTTCGAAATACTTCTGCTGATATCGAGTCAGGATATGCTTTTAGTCTTGCTCGTAACCTGTTCTCGCGGACCGCTGGTTAAATATGATAAGGGGAGATTATGAGACGCATTGGACAGATGATCATTGCCGTTCTGATTCTATCGACGGCGCTCGTTTCCGGATGCGCTTCGATACCGAGGCAGGCGGAGTTCCTCATGGTCTGGCCAGGAGCCCCGGAAGAGCCGCGGCTCGCTTATGTGAGGTCGTACCAGGGACAGATCGATTTCATGAAACTCGGCATTCTCGACTATATGTTCGGTGTCAGCAAAGTAGACCGGCTTGTCACGCCCTACGGCGTGGCTGTCTATAAAGGGAAGATCCTGGTATCTCTCGTGCGGAACGGCAAGGTAGCGGTCATCGATCCGCAGGAACAGAAGATCTCGTACATCGGCGTGGAGGGCACGCATCAGTTGGCGGCCCCCATGGGCATCGCTGTCTCCGATGACGGCATCATTTATGTGGCGGATACGGGTTTACGAAGGGTCATAGCCTATGATCTGCTGGGGAATACAAAGGCAATCATCGGCGGCAAGAATGAGCTCGTCAGGCCTGTCAGTGTAGCGGTGAACAACGCCTTGCAGCGGATCTATGTGGTCGACACGAAGGAACACAAAGTGCGCGTTTATTCCCCGAATGGCGAGGGTCTTTTTGAATTCGGCAAGCGGGGTGATGCCGAAGGTGATTTCAACTATCCCATCGGTATCGACATCGACCGCAAGACCGACAATGTGCTCATCGTTGATTCCCAGAACCACCGCGTGCAGGTCTTTGACAAGGACGGCAAGTACCGATCCCGATTCGGCGAGAACGGCGACGGTCCGGGTGCTTTCGGCATGCCGAAGAACATCGCCATGGATTCGGAAGGGCACATCTATGTGACCGACGGCATCCTGAACAATTTTCAGATCTTTTCCGCGGACGGCCAGCCGCTTATGAAGATTGACGGCAGGGGCGTCGGTCCTGCGGGCTTTGAAGGCCCTGCGGAGATCGCCGTCGATGCCAATGACAGCATCTTTATCGCTGACTCGTCTAACGCCAGGATCCAGCAGTATCAGTTTCTGAGCGACAAATGGAAACAGGAACATCCAGATCTGTACGAACGATACAAAAAGTTTCCCGAGGGAGCGACGACGGGAGAACCGAAGAAATAGTCAGGTGCGGCAGATTCTGACAACGACTTCCGTCCCGCGGCAACGTGTTTGTGATCGATCGGTCGGTGCTTCAGCCCGTCGGCTTTATCCTGGACGCCCGCAGCATCAGAATCTCCTCCTTTATAGTGAATGCGCAGGGATTTCCGGTTATTGCGAGGTGGAATCCGCAGGCCGGCCATGCGTTGCCGTGCGTGATATCGAAAGGATGAACCATGAAGAATCTTCTCTCAACAGTCCTCCTTCTCGTTTTTGTCGCTTCTGCGTTCGCCGCTGAAAACGCACAGATCGCGGCAAAAGTGAACAATGCGGTGATCACCGAGAAAGAACTCGATGCGGCCATCGACAGGTACATTCCCCGGGCGACCTATCACGGGAATATCACCGAAGAAAAACGGAATGAGTATCGCCAGCAGGCGTTGGACGAACTGATCGATCTGGAATTGCTCTATCAGCACGCGCTCAAGAACGGGATGAAGGCGGACAAGAATAAAGTGAAGGAGCACATGGAACAGTTCCAGAAACAGTTTCGCTCGAAGAAGGAGTACAAGGAATTCCTTTCCAAGAGCGGTCTGACCGAGGATCACCTGAAGACCATGACAGAGAAGGATATCGTAACGACCGATGCGGTCCAGAAACTGATCATGGACCCCGCCCGGATGAAAGATGAGGATGTAAAGAAATATTACGACGAAAACACCGAGAAATTTCGCCAGCCGGAAACAGCGAAGTTCAGGATCATTTCGACGAAGGACGAAAAGAAGACACAGGAGGCCTTCGGCAAGGTGAAGGCAGGAGAAGATTTCAGCGCTGTTGCAATGTCCCTGTCCGAGGATAAATATCGGATCTTCGGTGGAGAGACCGGTTTGGTGCATCGCGGCAGAATGATTCCGGGCCTCGATGAAATAGCGTTCAAATTAAAGGCTGGTGAAACAGCCGGTCCGGTTCTTGTGGAGGGAGTCTGGTACATCGTGCGCTGCGATGAAATGAATCCGCCCAAGCAGGTCTCTTATGAAGAAGCCAAGGAAAGATTGAAAGTTGATCTGGAAAAGAAGCGGTTTCGCGAGCGTTGGGATTCGCTAAGAAAAGAACTGTGTGCAGCTGCGAAGATTGAAATAACACCGCGTTAGATTTAGTAACGTATTGTTTTTACAGTTCATTTCTTTTTCGTCCTCTGTGTATTTTTACTCACCCGGTAGAGCATTAATGCGCAAGTAAAAAAAGGAGAGAATAGCATACCGTATATAATCATTTGATAAATAACAGTAAATATATTTTTTTATCAGGCAAAATAATTGCAAGCAAGATAGTCAGGCTAATTATTCTATCCGTCAGATTATAACGAAAATCGTGACCATTCGATTGAAATACATAGTTTTTTTATCATTTATTGCATGCGCAATCATTGCTACCTTGCCTAGTGAAGCTTATTCGCAGTATAAAGTTTCCGGCGTTGTCGAATTTACCTACGAATCTTTTTCCGTTAAAACGGGAGATGTCAAAACTTCCGATAGCCGGTTTACCCAGAATTACCAGGCAGGCATCATTACTCCCTTCCTTGATCCGCGATTCCTGATCATCAGCGCTGGCGTGAATTATAGCATATCCAGCTCATCAAAGTCCCCCGATCAGACATTGCTTGGCTACAATATCCGGGCCGATTTCTTTCCCGGCAGGATGATCTCCTGGGACATTTACGGCAAGCGGGCCGTATCTTCGATTGACAGCAAGGCGCTTATCTCCGGCTACGATGTGACGACGACGGAATACGGCGGGACCTTGAACCTGAACCTTTCCCGCATGAGCGGCCCGAACGGGAACAACACGGCGAATTCGAACAATAACAACAATAACAGCAACCAAGGCAGGCGCATCATTCTTCCCGATTTCACATTGAGCCGATTCCATACAGAGATGGATTCCACCAGTTCAGTGAATCCTCTTGATGAAACAAGGGACACGACCCGGGCAACGGCTACCTACAAAATCCCCAACGGGAATTTGACGGTCCAGGCTGACGGCGGGATCGAAGACTATGAGAACAGGCAAACCGGATCGTCCTACGAATCAAAATCAGTCAATGTTTTTTCGAATGCGCGCATTACCGGGAGTGCCGATCTCCGGCTCACCGGCGCAGTGCGGGATCTGAGTACGAATGGAATCTCCGGATTTGCCAATTCCACAAGCACACAACAGTACAGCGCCACGGTGGATGTGCATGAACACAACCGGCTCTCCCAGATGTATCGGTATGATTATTTCACTATGGAACAGGCTAACCAGGATTTTGTGAAGCATAATGCCGAAACGCGGCTGACCTATCGATTGACCACGGAAGTGAGTCTCCTCGGTGGTGCATCTTTGGGGGAAACTACTAATACCCAGAACGATCCTTCCACGGGCATATACCAGAAGACGGAGATCGTTTCGGAATCTTTGCTTGCGGGTGCCTCTTACAAAAAGACATTTCAGCCTGCGTTTATCGAACCTTTTGTACTCGATACCAGCTATACGCTGGGTATGGGCATGCAGGATGTGTCCAATACTACCAATGCTGCGACGACAGATATCAGCGGCGGCGGCTGGTATTATACGAACGATGCCATGATCGGGCTGAACAGCAGCGGGTGGAAGCAGGAACGCCTGGGCATGAGCTACAACTATTTCAACCGCCGGGACAATTCGCCGCAGCACTACAATACGGAACGCAATTCCTACACTTTCCAGGCCAGCACGCAGCGGGTGCCGCGCACGAATATCAATGCCACGGGAAATTATTCTTCCGAGCATAATACCTCTGAGGGCGCCGATTCGTCCATTTTTATCGTTACGGGAGCCGGGGTCGTCACCGTCCCCAATGACCGGCATACTCGCAGCTTCAACTATAGTCTCACCGCAGATCACTTCCTGAACGAATACCTGGCGTTCTCCGCAGGCGCCACCCGCGGTGTCACGACCATCAACAACGTTACCCTCTCCACGCTTGGTCCTGCTCCGGGAGTGGCCACATCCTCAGGCCAGGCCATCGAAAACAGCTATTTCGGCCAGGCCACGGCACGGTACAATTTTACACGCAACCTTTCGGGGAGCCTCATCAGCCGTGCCGAGCGCAGGACATCGAGATCGAATCCCGATGTGACGGAATATACAGGGACAGCGAGCATGTTGTACCGCATTAGGATGATCAACCTCTCTGGCGAATATCGGATTAGAGAACAACATACCGATGGAAGTCCGAATTCGTTGCAGCAGTATTATTTCATCAAATTGTCCCGGCCGTTCTGATCCTGTTCCCCGGCGACCGCTGCGGAATCAGACCGTGCAGGTGTTCGTTGTTGTGGAATATGAGCAATGCAGGGTATTTTCGCAATTGCAGTCTAAATTCCCGTTCATCTAATCGTGGCCTTATCTCGTTTTCGAGGTAGGGCCTTGTTTTTTGTTGTGGAGACTTGTCCGACCGTGCCGGTATGATCTCTCACGAAAACAGAACATCAACGATTGTCGCTGCGCTGCTGCTCGTATCAGCAGTCGTTCTCGTGTATGCGAAAACGGCCGGTTTTGCCTTTGTTCAATTAGATGACTATGAATATATTGTATATAACGATGCGGTCAAGGCCGGTCTGACCGCCGGAGGGGTCCGGTGGGCAGTGACCAGCTCGTACATGGCGAACTGGCATCCGCTGACGTGGCTGTCCCACATGGCGGATGTGAGCCTCTTCGGCGTTGCTCCGGGCCCGCAGCATCTGATGAACGCGCTTTTGCACGCCCTGTCCACGGCTGTTCTGTTT
>JAKAHZ010000153.1 GCA_021814615.1 Nitrospirota bacterium
CGGCCTGCCCGACAGCCCGGGCGTTCCCAAGGACCTGGCGAAGCACACGCTCACCGTGGCGTTCAACGATCTGGCCGCGGTCCGCGAGGTATGCGCCAAGGAAGGCGAGCAGATCGCCTGCATCATCGTGGAGCCGGTGGTGGGGAACATGGGCTGCGTGCCGCCCTTGCCGGAATTCCTGCCCGGCCTGCGCAAGGTCTGCGACCAATACGGCATTATGCTCATTTTCGACGAGGTGATGACGGGTTTCCGCGTGGCCTTCGGCGGAGCCCAGCAGCTTTACAAGATCAAGCCTGACCTCACGACCCTGGGCAAGGTGATCGGTGGCGGGCTTCCCGTGGGCGCCTACGGCGGCAAACGGGAGATCATGGAAAAGATCGCGCCCATCGGCCCGATTTACCAGGCGGGAACGCTCTCGGGCAATCCGCTAGCCATGACGGCCGGCATCGAGACCCTGAAGATCCTCTCCAAACCCGGCGTGTACAAGTCCCTGGAAAAGACCTCGGCGGACCTGGAGCGGGGGCTGCGCGAGGCGGCAGCGGAGGCCGGCATCCCAACGACGATCAACCGCGTGGGCTCCATGTTCACCACGTTCTTTACGGACAAGAAGGTGGTTGATTTCGCCACGGCAAAGACGTCGGACACGACGCGCTTCGGGAATTTCTTCCGCTCCATGCTGGCGAACGGCGTGAACCTGGCGCCGTCGCAGTTCGAGGCCGCCTTCCTGTCCCTGGCGCATTCGAAGGGGGATATCGCGAAGACCGTGGAAGCGGCGCGGAAGAGCATGAAGAATCTGTAAGGCGCGACGCTGAGAAGTTATGAAAATGGGATGTTGCGAAACGGCCGGAAGTCTCCAAGGAACAGCTTAGGTTCTCAACTTCCCAACCCCGCAACCTCGGAATCACACCATGGAGGAAAAAGACCGCAGATTCATCCGCATCCTGGGCGTGCTGAGCACCGTCGGCATTACGATGGTCGCTGCCACGGTGATCGGGCTGTTCATCGGTCACTGGCTCGACGGTGTCTTCGGCACCCAGCCGTGGCTGACGGCGATCTTCTTCCTCCTCGGCGTCATCGCCGGGTTCCGCAACCTGTACCAGGCGGCCCGCAAAGCGCAGCAGACCATGGACGAGACCGACAAACGGCCGGATAAGGAAAGGGAAGACCACCGATGACCGAGGAACAGGACCGTTCCGAATCGATCGCCGCCGGCATCACGTCCCGCGTTACCAAAAAGACCGTCGTTCTCGTCGGCATCGCCGCCCTGGGCGGCATTGCCTATTCCTTTCTCACCCATTCCCCGGCACAGCCCTGGGTTCTGCCTTTCGGCATCCTCTTCGGCGGGGCGCTGGGGCTGCTCAATTTCCGCTGGCTGGCGAAAGCCGTCGAGCGGCTCTATCTCCGCAAGGGCGCCCATGCAGCGGTGTCCGTTACCGCGGCGGAATTCCTTCATCTGGTGAAACTCGCCGCCGTATTCCTCATCCTCTTCATCGTCATCCGCTGGCAGCTCGTGCATCTCTTCGGCATGATTGCCGGCTTGTCGCTCAGTTTCATCGCGATCCTGTGGGAAGGGCTCACGGCCATGCGCACGCTCAAGCGCTAGCAGCCTGAGCGCATCGCAGGAGATCGTCGTCCAGGATCCGTCGTTCTCGGTTTCCCGGGGGTGTTCGACGCAGGGCATTCTTTTGCGCCAGGCGGTGTGGTGTGCTCTGCGTCATGGTTTCGGACAAAAGACGTCGACATCTTGCTGAACAGGGGAAGGAGGTTGTATGAAGAATCATGTCTGGCGGCCGCTGATCGTGGTGATCGGCATCGTGATCCTCATCCTGGCCGCGCGCGTCGTGTATGTGCCGAAGGACTTCGGCTCATACGAGCGGGGGTACATGTACAGCTGGCATGAGAAGAACAACGAGGACTTCTGGAAGAACTTCAAGATCAAGTACAAGGGGAAGGCGTACTGCAAGGACTGCCATGAGGACAAGGTGACGATGATCGACAAGACGCCGCACCGGATCATCATGTGCGAGAACTGCCATGGTCCGGCGGGCGACGCCGAAGGCGTGGTGCATTACGACGATAAGCGGCCGAAGCTCGTGATCGACCGGAGCAGGGAGCTGTGCTACCGGTGCCATGTGAAGCTTCCCTATCCGACGAGCGGCCGTTCCGAGATCAAGGGCTTCCTGGACCCGGAGCAGCACAATCCCGGGATCGAATGCGTGTCCTGCCATAACCCGCATAGCCCCAAACTGGGAGGTGCCTAAGCCATGCTGTCACGAAGAAATTTCCTGAAATATTCGCTTGCCGGCGCGGCGGGGCTGTCCCTGACCAAGGCGGTAGGCGCCAAGACGGAGGAGAAGAAGCCTGTCGAGGTCGGCAAAGGCGGGGTGCGCTGGGCGTTCCTCGTGGATACGTACAAGTGCGTGGGCTGCGGCCTCTGCGTCAAGGCGTGCAAGAACGAGAACGAAGTCCCCTACGACGAGAACGTGACCCGGACCTGGGTGGAGCGGTACGTGGTGACCAAGGACGGGGAGGTGGTTGCCGACTCGCCCAAGGGCGCGCGAGACGGGTTCACGACGCCCAAGATCGACATGGGCCATGGCCACGAACCGCGGATCATCAAACCCGAGGAAATCTCGAAGGCCTTCTTCGTCCCGAAGCTCTGCAACCAGTGCGAAAACCCGCCCTGCGTCCAGGTCTGCCCCGTGGGCGCCACCTACCAGACCAAGGAAGGCATCGTGCTCGTGGACCGGACCTGGTGCATCGGCTGCGGGTACTGCATCATGGCCTGCCCCTACGGCGTCCGGTTCTTTCATCCCAAGTATCACACCGCGGAGAAATGCACCTTCTGCATTCATCGCCTTCATGCGGGCCTCAAGCCCGCCTGCGTCGAGGCCTGCCCCTTCGGCGCGCGCAGGATCGGCAACCTGCTCGATCCCTCCGATCCGATCACGCGGATCGTACAGGATGAGCGCGTGTCCGTGCTGAAGGAAGAGTACGGGACCAAACCCCAGGTGTACTACATCGGCCTGAGCAAGGAGGTGAAGTAATCATGGTACACGGAGAAGCATGGACCATCAAGGAGCTGTTTACCTATCCCAACGAGTATATCTACTGGAGCGTCCAGATCGTCATGTATCCTTTCATGACGGGCCTCGTTGCCGGCGCTTTCGTGCTGTCGTCGCTGTATCACGTCTTCGGCATCAAGGAGCTGAAGGACATCGCCCGGTTCGCCCTGGTCTTTTCCTTCGCCCTGCTGTTCGCGGCGCCCATGCCCATCGTGCTGCATCTGCAGCATCCTTTCCGGGGCATCAACGTCTTCATGACGCCGCACTTCACCTCGGCCATCGCCGCTTTCGGCATCGTGTTCTTCACCTACGGCGCCATCGTCGCATCGGAGCTCTGGTTCCTCTACCGCAAGCATTTCGTGATCAAGGCCCAGGCGCTCCGGGAGATGCGGGACCGCACCTTCTTCGAGCAGTTGCAGTACCTGCTGTACTGCTCGCTCACGCTGGGGGCCAACGACATCAGCGAGGAGGCACTGCACCGCGACGAGAAGGCCATCCGTATCCTGGCCGGCGTGGGCATCCCCGTCGCCTGCTTCCTGCACGGGTATGCGGGCTTCATCTTCGGATCGGTGAAAGCCAACGCGCTCTGGATGACGCCGCTCATGCCGGTCATCTTCATCATGTCCGCCGTGGTGTCGGGCATCGCGCTCTGCATGCTGACCTACATCGTGGTCATGGAGTTCCGCAAGCTCATGATCAAGCGGGCGAGCAAGCCCTGGCAGATGTCGCTGGAAGAAGTGAAGGGCGTGGAGATGCACGTGATCAAGATGACCTCGAAATACCTCGTGCTCTTCCTCGTCCTGGCCATCACCCTGGAGCTCCTGGACCTCATCTTCCGCGGCTACACGGCGGTCAAGTCCTGGGACGTGCTCCGGTCGGTGATCTACGAGCGCGACTTCTACGACATCTTCATCATGCAGTACGGCCTCGGGAACCTGGTGCCCCTGATCCTGTTCCTGGTTCCCGGCCTCACCACCCGCCGGACGCTCATCGGGGTCCTCCTGGTCCTTTTCGGCGTGTTCATGATGCGGTGGAACGTGGTGATCGGCGGCCAGGCCTTCTCGCTCACCTTCGCCGGGTACATGCACTATGTGCTGCCGATCATTCCGCACGACTGGGAAACGACAAAGGAAGGGCTCGTGGGCGCGGTCGGCATCCTCGTCTTGCCTTTCGTGCTCTTCTACTTCATTGCCAAAGTCTTCCCGGTCTTCGGCGAAGCGCGGCAGGAGCATTAGGCAGAATATTGCAGGTGGTGTTTTTCCATCGTCCAACGGGGCGCCTCGGCGCCCCGTTTTTACTTTTTACCCGAGACCGGGAATTCGGCATATTCGCTTTTTGCAACAAAAAATGTTTGGCCTTCCCCGACAAAAGAGTCAATGATCATGATAACTATTGACAATGGCAGTTGCTCATGATATAAAACGAGGCTTGCTGGTCTATAAACTGGGAAAGGAGCGCATGGGGGAGGAATGAAAGTATTAGAATGGGCAAAGGAGAAACTCAACTGGGCGAAGGCACGGCTGGCTGAGCCGCTCACGTTGAAAGCAAAGTTGGTCATCACCGTTCTCTTGCTGGTCATTGTCGGCGGCGGAGGTACCATCGCCTACAAGTTCTACGATTTCACCCAGAATAACCCGAAGTTCTGCGTTGGTTGTCACCTGATGCAGGAGGCCTATGACAGCTGGGCGAAGAGCGAGCACAAAAAGCTCAACTGCCACGATTGTCATCACCTCACGATTCCCGAACAGAACCAGCTGCTCATCAGCTTTGTGATGCACCGGCCCACCAAGGTGCCGGCGCGCCACGGCAAGGTCATCGTGGGGTCGCATACGTGCAATGAGTGTCACACGTCGGAGAAGGCGCCGCGGATCAACACTTCGCTTTTCCATGCCAAGCATGTCTACATGGAGCAGCTGGAGTGCACCTACTGCCACGGCGAGGTGAAGGAGGATAAGTCCGGCCTGCACCGCTTCCTGCCGACGGAAAAGTTCTGCCTCAAGTGCCATGCCGGCAAGGCCGTGCACGGCGAAGGCATGGGCGGCCTGGCCTGCCTGAACTGCCATACGGACCGCACCCGCGACCTGAAGCCGGGACGCAAGAAGTGCCTGTACTGCCACAGCAACGACGAGAACATCCGGAAGGAACTGCGCGAGGACGCCACGATGGACGTCCGCTACTTCGCACCCGACCAGAGCACAATCAAGAAAGCGACGAAGATCGTCTTCGACGAAAAGGCGCCCATGCAGTTCTATTGCTATGAGTGCCACAAGCCGCACACGCAGGGCAAGGTGAAGCCCACGAGCGAGCATTGCCTCACCTGCCATGCGCAGATCCCGAAGATCGGGAAGCACAAGGCTCATCTTGCCATGGATATGCAGTGCAAGCACTACCACAAGCCGCATCTCTGGAAGGTCACCGAGGCTTCGGCCAAGAAGACCTGTTCGCAGTGTCACGAGTACCGCAGCCCGAAGTCGTTCCTGTAACCAGGGGCGCCTGCTTTTAAGCCAGAATGGTTTTTTTGCCGTCCGGTCATGAACGGACGTTAAGGAACTCAATTTTGATACTGAAAGGAGGTGAAACCAAATGAAAAAGATTTTCGTGTATGCGGTGATCGTTGTTGTGTCGCTCGCTATGGCCACGGCGGCCATGGCAAGCATGAAGCCGGTGGAGTTTGCCGGCGGCGGCGCGGGCAAGGTGACCTTCGACAACAAGGTCCACATGGGCAAGGGCCTCAAGTGCACGGATTGCCATGACGCCATCTTCAAGAAGAAGGTTGGCGGCAACCCGATGAAGATGAAGGACATCAATGAGGGCAAGTTCTGCGGCGCGTGCCACAACGGGACGAAGGCTTTCAAGGCTTCCGATCCGGCGAACTGCGGTAAGTGCCACAAGAAGTAGGATGTCATTATTCGGCAGTGAAAAGCCCTCACGGGTCTCCCGTGAGGGCTTTTTTATTGGCAGCGGCGAGCGCAGTCGCTACCCAGCCCGGCCCCTCCTTGAACGGGAGGGGCGACTGGGGCGGCAATGGGATCACGACGATCGGCGTGTACTCAGATGGCAACTGGTGTCTGGACAAGAACCAGTCCTGGGCCTGGGACGGCGAACCCACCGACACCTTCGGTATCTTCGGCGTGGGCCACGTCGGCGTCACGCCGGTGACGGGGAACTGGTAAACGCAGGAGAAGCATAGAGAGTAAATCCAAGCCAGAGTCCATGTGACTCCGGCTTTTTTGTTGTGCATCCGTCAACGAGCGCAGCTGACCGGGGATTTGTTGTTGTGATGCGAAAAAGAGAAAGCCTGTAGTTTGAACAAAAGTCTTCACCTTGCCAAACATTATTATAGAAAGCCGTCGGGCTGGAGAAAAATCAGATTGAAATGTGCGGCTGTTTGTAGCATAATTGGCCGCGATGTATACGTTGCGGTCACGACAGCACGCCCAGCACGTTGATAGAAAGTTGCTGGGCTTCGTGCTACTCAGCCCAACCTACCACTGCGCGGACGGATATCGTAAGGCGCTGCAGGATGAGCTTAACGCATCAGCGGCGGATATCGCCCGT
This sequence comes from Nitrospirota bacterium, assembly GCA_021814615.1. Classification (GTDB taxonomy): domain Bacteria; phylum Nitrospirota; class UBA9217; order UBA9217; family UBA9217; genus JAKAHZ01. The sequence continues at coordinate 6,624 of JAKAHZ010000153.1, forward strand.
CATCTTGACGTGAATATCACAAGTATCGTTCGAACGATCGAGCGGGCGTCGGGTTGATAGGGGACGGGGAAACGAAAAAAAGCAAGCATAGACAACGGCTCTGAAAATCCCCGAAAAAACTGCATGATTTCTATAAAAACGATGACAGATATTACATAAATATGAAATAATCTGACTTGCCATATATTACATCAGTATTTATCAGACTCCCTCTGAATATTTCAACAGCGTCGGGATGGGAGTTGGCTTGTACTTCGGGATAAGAAGAGACGCAGAGCGACGAACAAGATCCATCATCAACCTGTTACTCCCGGAGCTGGAGCACAACCAGGAGGCCGCGATATGAGAAACATCTTTGCCAGATCAATCACTATCGATAGAAGAGCAGCACTAAATATTTTTCTGATAGTGATGACTTTCCTCTCTGTAGCAGCGCTAGGACCCTATTCGGTTCATGCTGCGACAAAGCCTCAAATAGCAGCAGGAGGGTTTCACACCGTTGCGCTCAATAGTGACGGGACAATCACGGCCTGGGGATACAACGGTTATGGTCAAACGACAGTGCCTGCAGGCCTAAACGGGGTCACTGCAATAGCAGCAGGTATCGCTCACACCGTGGCGCTCAAGAGCGACGGAACGGTTACGGCCTGGGGAGAGAACACTTATGGCCAGACGACGGTGCCGGGGGACTTAAGCGGAGTCACTGCAATAGCAGTTGGAGAGTTTCACACT
>JAKAHZ010000023.1 GCA_021814615.1 Nitrospirota bacterium
GAAGGCATCATCCCCGCGCTCGAGAGCTCCCATGCCGTGGCCTATTGCCTCAAGCTCGCGCCCACGCTCGGCAAGGACAAGGTGATCATCTGCAACCTCTCGGGCCGCGGGGACAAGGACGTGATGCAGGTGGCGAAGATCAAGGGCGTGGAGCTGTAAGGTACAGGCAACCAGATATGCTCGACTATCTTGGAATATTCGGAGAGCTGAACAACAACAGTATTCGCTATATCGTTGTGGGGGGTACGGCGGTCAACCTGCATGGAGTTCCCCGCATGACCTATGATGTTGATATCCTGCTGGACCTTGAAGACCAGAATATCAGACGGTTTATTCAGCTGCTAACCTCGTGGGGATTCAAGCCTAAGGTTCCGGTGAAGATCGAAGAGTTAGCAGATAGTGCAAAACGGGGAGATTGGATCAAGAACAAGAGCATGAAAGCCTTTAATCTGGTAAATACTTCATGGGCCATCAGGGAGATCGACGTGCTGATCGACTCTCCAATTGACTTTGCCGCTGCGGACCGGAACAAGAAGGTCTTTGACATCAGGGGAGTGCAGATACCGGTCATCGGGATCAAAGATCTTATCGCAATGAAGGAGCATACGGACCGGCAGCAGGACGCAGCCGACATCAGGAGCCTGAAGGAACTTCGCGATGAGTGAGAACCAACCAAAAAAAGGATTTGATTACTTCGTGGCAAAGGAAACTCTCGAGGAGTACCGACGCACGCCGCCCGAGTTGAAGTTGCAGTGGCTCTATATGGGCAACCAACTGAGAATGGGATACGACGAGAAGACGATTGAGAAGCAGGATCGCTTTCGGGAAGGGAAGAACTGAGGTTGCGGGGACAAGGACGTGATGCAGGTGGCGAAGATCAAGGGCGTGGAGCTGTAGGGATTGCGGATTGCTGATTATCAATCGGTCAAAGGAGAATTGCGTTGAATAAACGTCTTTCTGCCGTTTCGTTGATGATCTTGATTGGTTTATTGTTCAGCTCTTGTGCGTCACTGCCCTCGGCCTCTCCTGAAGTGGACCTGAGGGTGAAAAATTCTACTCCTCCGTCCGATATGGCCCTGCTTTTCGTGTACGAGTTAGGCCAGACGCATGGTGATCCTATCGCATCCGTTACCATCGACGAAAAATTGGCCGGTAATGTCGGTTCGGATCAATATCTAGCATGGTTTCTTGAGCCGGGACTGCATAGTATTGCTGTTAAAAGCCCTATAGGCGGCGATTTAACGCTGACATCACTAGAAGCAAAGCCCGGCAGGACATATTATCTGACTTGGAATGAAAGAAAGGACCGTAATGCCAAGCTTGTACTGAAAGACCAAAAAGAAGGTCAAGAAGCTATGAAATCGTATCGATTAGGCTTGCGTGAAAACGATGATGCTGAACATATTCCAACGATATTAGCGGTAAAAAGGGAGCCCATTATTCCTGCTTCAGCTTCAGGTGCATCGCATACAGTTGCATCTACTAAAACGGTCAAATCAGATGTTGACGATCTCCCCGTATTAAAATCCAAATCTAACAAGATGTCGTACGCAATCATAATAGGAGTTGAACAGTATCGACAAAAGCTGCCGAAAGCGGATTTTGCTGTACAGGATGCACTGCTCGTTTCTAACTACCTTACCGGGGTGCTTGGCTACCCTAAAGAGAATGTGGTCACGCTAACGAATGATAATGCGACCAATGTTGATCTCGTGAAATATTTCGAAAAGTGGCTTCCGAACAACGTCGAGCCCGGTTCAACGGTCTTCATCTATTATTCCGGCCATGGCGCGCCGAATCCCACGACCGGCGATGCCTACCTTGTGCCCTATGATGGGGATCCGATGTTCATCGACGAGACGGGGTACTCCCTGAAACGGATGTACGACGCGCTCGGCAAACTTCCGGCGAAGGAAGTGCTCGTTGCGCTCGATTCCTGCTTTTCCGGCGCTGGAGGCAGATCGGTGATCGCAAAAGGTGCCCGGCCGTTGGTGATGAATCTCAAGAGCACGGCTTCGGTGTCAAAGAACGTGACTGTCCTTGCGGCCTCTTCGGGCGATCAGATCAGCATGTCTTATGATGAGAAGGGACATGGCCTCTTCACCTATTTTATGCTGAAGGCTATCAAGGACGAGGACGTGGTGCGGCCTGATGGGTCGCTCAAGATGACGAGCTTGTACAACTACATAAAACCGCAGGTGCAAAGCATCGCCCGGAAGAAGTACAACAACGAGCAAACGCCGCAGTTGATCGAGGGGAAGAAGTAACTTCCTGCTATATCGTAGAAGAGAGTCAGACTCATGAAGAAGACCGTGCTGATCTTTGCAATCCTGCTGTTTCCACTGCTGGCCCTGGGCCAGCAGCCCCTCTGGGAAGAGGCGACCGGGGAGTCGCAGATGGGCGAGATGGACATGCAGAAAGAGGTCAAGGAACGGGCCAGGCGTGACGCCCAGTCCAAAGCCGTGGAAAAGGCCGTCGGCGTTTTCATCAAGTCGCACACGCTGGTCTCGAACAATCAGTTGGCAGAGGACCTTATCTTTGCCGCCGTGCGCGGCAAGATCGAGAAGATGAGCGTTCTGCAGGAAGGCTGGGATGAGCGGGACCGGAGTATCTACCGCGTGAAGATCAAGGCGCTTGTCGCGCCGGTCTTCCCCGAGAAGGGCGAAGGACTGAGTGTAAAGGCGAACCTGCACAAGAGCGCCCTCAAGGAAGGCGAGGAAACGAAGCTGTCCTACCAGGCGAGCGAGGACTGCTATGTGTACATTTTTTCTATTGCCGCCGATGGCTCCGTGACCCTGCTCTTTCCGAATTCGCAGAGCAAGGACAACAAAGTAGTCAAAAATATGGTCTACACTTTCCCCGACGAGAAAAGCGGGTTTTCCTTGCAGGCACAGTTTCTAACCGGCTTCAAGGGCAACCGGGCCGAAGAAAAAATCAAAATCATCGCCACGAGGAAGGAAGAGGCGCTCATCCCGCTGGGATTCCAGGAAGGCGCTTTTAAGATCTACGATGCCGGCTCCACGGGAATGATCAACGACCTCGTGAAGAAGCTGAGCCGTATCGAACCGACCGACTGGACTGACGAGACAGTGGCCTATTCTATTACGCGATAGCCAGGAATCAAACGACTATGTCCAGAATAAAGAACACCTTCAACCGGTTACAGAAAAAAAACGAAAAAGCGCTGATCCCCTATCTCATGGCAGGGGACCCCGATCTTGCCAGGACGAAGGAACTCATCCTGGGCCTGGAGCAGGCGGGCTGCGACATCATCGAGCTCGGCGCGCCTTTTTCCGATCCCCTGGCCGACGGCCCGGTGATCCAGAAAGCGGCGCTCCGGTCGCTGCAGCATCACACCAGCATCGCCGATGTCCTCGGCCTCGTCTCGGACGTCCGCAAGGTCAGCAGGATCCCGCTGATCGTGATGACCTATTACAACCTCATCTTCCACTACGGCGAGGAGCGCTTCGTGCAGGACGCGGCTGCGGCGGGGCTCGACGGCATCATCCTGCCCGATCTGCCGCCCGACGAAGCGGGCGTGCTCATGCCGCTGGCGAAGAAGGCGGGCCTGGACACGATCTTCCTCCTGGCGCCGACGAGCACCGATGAGCGAATCAAGGTGGTGGCGCGGGCCTCGCAGGGCTTCATCTACTATGTCTCGCTCACCGGTGTGACCGGATCGAGCACCGGGCTCCAGATGCAGGCGATCAGGGATTCGATCGCCAGGATCAAGGCGCAGTCGGACAAGCCCGTTGCCGTGGGCTTCGGGATCTCCACACCCGATCAGGCGACGGAGATCGCCTCGCTGGGCGCAGACGGCGTGATCGTGGGGAGCGCCCTGGTCAAGGTGATCGAGCAGAACAGCGGCGCGCCGGACTTGACAGACAAGGTGACTGCTTTCGCCCGGACACTGAAGGAAGGCGTGCTGGCGGCGAAGTGATCGGATGGCGCATCGTTCCGGCGAGCGGTCCCTGCAGAGCCAGGGTCGCCGGCTAGAGGAGCAGTACGCATGGCAGGGAAACGAACAGTCACCGGCGCGAGCGGTTCCGCGAAAAATAGGCGTTCAGTGTCCCCGAAGAAGAAAGGACATGCCGCGACCGACCTCGCAGTTCAGTCACGGTCCTTCAAGCAGCTTGCGGCACTCCAGAAGACCAAGCAGACCTTCCTGAAGGGGCCAACGGGAGCGGGCAAGCTCTCCCGGTTCCTTTCCGACTATCTCGCCGTTATCCTGAAGCTCACCCGCACCGGCGCCGGATCGATCTTCCTGCGGGAAGGCGACGACCTTGTGTTCCGCGCCAGCCGCGGCCCGCGGTCTGCGCTGCTCTCCGGGCGGCGCATCTCGCTGAACGAGGGGATCGTGGGCTGGGTGGCGACCACGGGCAGGACGCGCGTGAGCTCCGACGTGAGCCGGGACCGGCGCTGGAGCAGCAGGATCAGCGCCGAGCTCCGCTATCCGACCACGAGCATCCTGGCGGCACCGCTCCGGACTGCCGACGGCGTCATCGGCGTCGTCGAGGTGATCAACAGGAAGGACGGCCTCCCCTTCGACAAGGCCGACCGGGAGATGCTCGAGATCCTGGCGGGCCAGATGGCCATCGACATAGCCTACGTGCGGTACCTCGGCGCGAGCCGGCGCGAAGCGGAGCGCAAGGCCATGCAGACCCAGTTCTCCATGATCCTGAACTCCACGCTGGACCACGTCGAGGTGCGGAAGCGCGCCATGGAAGCGGCCACGAGCCTGATGGACGCCGAGGTGGGATCGCTGCTGCTCGTCGACGAGCAGACGAACGAGCTGTTCTTCGATGTGGCCTTGGGGGACCGGGGGGAGCAGCTCAAACAAATCCGCCTCCGCATGGGCGAGGGGATCGCCGGCTGGGTGGCGGTGAACGACCAGCCGGCGCTCGTGAACGACGTGGCCAACGATCCCCGGCACCTGAAGCGGGTGCAGCATATCACGAACTTCGTGACGAGGAACATGCTCTGCGTTCCGGTCCGCTCCCGCGGCAGGGTGATCGGCGTGCTCGAGGCCATCAACAAGCGGGAGGGCGATTTCACGGAGCAGGATCTCGACGATTTCTGGACCCTTGCCAACCAGGTCGCCGTGGCGCTGGAGAACGCCAGCCTCTATTCGGGATTGCAGGAAGCCTTCCTGGAAACGGCGGAAGCGCTCGCCGCGGCGGTGGAGAAGAAGGACCCCTACACGGGCGGCCACATCAAGCGCGTAGTGGGGTACAGCCTGGCGATCGCCCGGCACCTGCCGCAGCCGCTTCCTGACCTTGACCAGCTCAAACTCGCCGCGGTGATGCACGACATCGGCAAGATCGGCATCAAGGACAGCGTGCTGCTGAAGGAAGGGAAGCTGACTGCCGACGAAGTGGCGCACATGAAAGAGCATCCCATCGTGGGCGACGACATCCTGGGCCATATCGAGCGGATGCAGGGCGTGCGGAAAACGATGCGTGCGCACCACGAGAAATGGGACGGCACGGGGTATCCCGACGGGCTCAAAGGCGAGGCGATCCCGCTGCACGCGAGGATCATCCTGGTCGCCGACACGCTCGACGCGATCACCAGCGACCGGCCGTACCGCAAGGCTGCCGATCTGGCGACGGCCATGGAGGAGATCCGGCGGTTCTCGGGCAAGGAGTTCGACCCGGTCATTGCCGAGGCGTTCTTCAGGGCATGCGAGTGCGGGGACATCGTTCTCGCTAAATAATTCGAACAATGCGGCGGGCTACGGCGGAGCCGCGGAACGAACAGTCGGAAGGGGGCAGCTATGGCAGACGTGGCGCAACAGATGTTCACCCGGTTCGGGAAACGGTTTTCCGCAGGGACGGTGCTGTTCCGGGAGGGGGACCGGGGCGAGGAGATGTTCATCATCCAGTCGGGCAAGGTGAAGATCAGCAAGAAGATCCGCGGCGTCGAGAAGACCCTTGCCACCCTCGAAAAGGGCGAGTTCTTCGGCGAGATGGCCATCCTGAACGACAAGCCTCGCTCCGCCACGGCGGAGGTCGTGGAGGAAGGCGACATGCTCGTCATCGACCGAAAGACCTTCGAGACGCTCCTTCGCAGCAACGTGGAGATCGCGATCCGTTTCATCAAGCGGCTCGCGGACCGGCTGCGGGAGACGAACGATCAGATGGAAGCGCTGATGATCCGCGACAACACGAGCCGCCTCGTCAACATCCTGGCAAAGCGCGTGCGGGAATCGAAGGGCGGAACGCTGTCGCTTGCCGTGGACGACGTTGCCGGGATGGCGGGCATCGAAACCGCCCAGGCGAAATCGATTGTCGATAAGCTGGCGAGCGTCCGGATCGTGGCAGTCTCGCCGGATGGCAAAATCACGATCTCGACGCAGGAGCAGGTGGACCGCCTGCTGCGGTACCTCGAAATGCGCGAGATCTTCGGCGAGATGATGTGAGGGCAGGCCCGGGGGACCGCATGATCAAGCTGCCGAACAGCAAACGGACAGGCATTATCATCGCTCTCATCGTCGCGATCGCGCTCACGATGATGCACCGGTCGCGGGTCAAGTTCTTCGAGGTTCTGGAACTGAAAACGCTCGACCTGGAGTTCGCGCTGCGCGGGCCTGTCGCACCGGGGCCGGAAACGGTGATTGCGGCGATCGACGAGAAGAGCATCAGCAGGCTGGGCCGCTTCCCCTGGCCCCGCGCGACCTGGGGCAGGATCGTGGACCGCCTGACGGACGAGGGCGCGAAGGTCGTGGTCTTCGACGTCTTCTTCTCCGAGCAGGAAAACACTGCGTCCGACGAGGTCTTCGAGCGCGCCATCCGGCGCAACGGCAGGGTGATCCTTCCCATGGTCTTCGACCTGAGCGGCGCCTATGCGGAATCGGGATTCACGGACAAGCAGGTCGACTTTCTGATCCCCGCCGCCTACACGGTCATGCGGAACACGGAGCAGGATGCCGTGCCCGCTGCGGCCATGGTGCTGCCCACGCTGGAGCGGTTCTCGTCCGCTGCCGGCTCCCTGGCGCACATCAACATGGTCCCCGACCTTGACGGCACGCTGCGCTGGGAGATGCTTGCGATCCGGTACCACGACGACTGCTATCCGCCCATCGGCCTGCAGGCTGCCCGGCTCTACCGGGGCCTTCCCTACGAGAAGATGGTGCTGGATTTCGCCGGGAGCGTCAGCCTGGGCGACACCGTCATCGCCACCGACCGATCGGCACGGATGCTGATCAATTACCGCGGACCGAATAACACCTTTCCGAGCTACTCGCTCGCCGATCTTCTCGACGGGACGCTGCCCGCGGGCGCGTTCAAGGACAAGATCGTGCTGATCGGCGCCACGGCCATCGGCATTTACGACCTGCGCGTGACGCCCTTCTCGACCAACATGGCGGGCATCGAGAAGCATGCGAACGTGGTGGACAACATCCTGCGCGGCGATTTCCTCCGGCGCGCGGCGGACATCGACATCCCGCTGATCTTCCTGTTTACGCTGCTTCTGGGCGTGCTGCTGCCCCGGCTGGGCGCCAAGGCGGGCGCGGCGCTCTTCCTCGCGCTCCTGGGGGTCTTTACCGGCGTCGTCTATTATCTCTTCGCGGCCCGCGGCGTCTGGTCCGGGTGGGTCTATCCTGCGTCAGCGCTCTTCTTCGGGTACACGAGTCAGACGGCCTACCGGTTTTTCACCGAGGAGCGGCGTGCGCGCGACATCCGCCGGATGTTTTCGAGCTACGTGTCCAAGCGCATCGTGGACGAGCTGATCCGCGACCCGCGGAAGATGAAGCTCGGCGGTGACCGCAAGGAGCTGACGGTGCTCTTCTCCGACATCCGCGGCTTTACCACGTTCTCGGAGAAGCACGAGCCCGAGGAGGTGGTGTCGCAGCTGAACGAGTACCTGGGCGCCATGACCCTCGTGGTCTTCGAGCACGAGGGCACGCTCGACAAGTTCGTGGGCGACGCGGTCATGGCCTTCTGGGGCGCGCCGCTGGACCAGCCCGATCACGCGGTCCGGGCAGTCAGGTGCGCCCAGGCGATGATCGTGCGGCTCAAGGAACTGCAGAAGAAGTGGGAGGCCGAGGGCAAGCATGTGATCGACATCGGCGTCGGCATCAACACCGGCGAGATGATCGTGGGCAACATGGGCGCCGAGGGAAAGAAGATGGACTTCACGGTGATCGGCGACAATGTGAACCTCGCCGCGCGGCTCGAAGGCTTGACAAGGCAATACAATAGTCATATCATCATATCCCAATATACGCGGGAAAAGATCGGGGACAGCGTTGCGGCGGCGGAACTGGCGTCCGTGACGGTGAAGGGCAAGCAGAAGCCGGTCACGATCTACGGCGTCGGGGACTGAACGGGCGCCCGAAGGAGGCTTGCGTGAAGGTCAAGGTACTGGGCTGCGCCGGTTCGGAGGCGATCGGTCACAATCCGCCGGGGTTCCTGGTGAACGACACGGTGATGCTCGATGCCGGCACGATCACGTCGAAGCTGACGGTCGAGGAGCAGAGCAGGATCACCGACATCTTCATCAGCCATACGCACCTGGATCACATCAAGAGCCTGCTGTTCCTCGCGGATAATGTGATCGGCAGGATCCAGAAGCCGGTCAGCATCCGTTCGGTCCCCCCGGTCATCAACGCCATCCGGAAGCACCTGATGAACGACGTGATCTGGCCGGACTTCACGAAGATCCCGACACCGAAGAACCCGGTGCTTGCTTACGCGCCCATGACCTCGTCGCGGCCCGTTTCGGTCGCCGGGCTCACGGTCAAGGCCGTGCCGATGAACCATCCTGTTCCTGCAGTGGGTTTCGTGGTCAGCGACGGCAGGACGTCGTTTCTCTATACCGCGGACACGGGGCCGAACGAGCGCATCTGGGCGGAAGCAGCGCGGGCGCGGAACCTGAAGGGCATCATCGTGGACACGTCCTTCCCGAACATGCTGGACGCGATCGCCGATGCGAGCGGCCACTTCACGCCCGCCCAGCTTGCGGCGGACCTGGACAAGGCGAAGGTCCCGGCGCGGATGCCGCTCTTCGTCTATCACATCAAACCGGCGCACCGGAAAAAGGTGATCGCCGAGCTGCGCGCCATGGGAAGGAAGAACGTCACCGTTCTGCAGGAAGGGAAAACGTACCGGTTCTAACGACGGCTTGCAAGCCGGCAGGCTTGTCGGTTCAAATTTACCGTAGGAGTGTTATGGCCTGGTTCAAGAAAGAACGTCCGGAAAAGCTCGGCTCCGAGGAGCCTTCAAAGAAGGTCAAGATCCCCGAGGGTCTCTGGGTCAAGTGCGACAACTGCAAGGAGATCATCTACCGGAAGGAAGTGGAGAAGAACTTCAAGGTCTGCCCCAAGTGCGACTATCACTTCCGGATCACTGCGTCGGAACGCCTTCCTTTCATGGTGGACGAGGGGAGCTTCCTCGAAGTTGAGGACGGCCTCTCGCCCAAGGACGCCCTGGGATTCAAGGACTACAAGGACAAGCTGAAGAGCAGCCGGAAGAAGACAGGCCTCAAGGACGCGGTCATTTCCGGCGAGGCGAAGATCGGCGGCAGGCCGGTGCAGCTGGTGGTCATGGACTTCAACTTCATGGGCGGCAGCATGGGTTCCGTGGTGGGCGAAAAGATCGCCCGCGCCGTGGAGCGGGCCATCGAGAAGAAGACCCCCTTCATCGCCGTGGCGTCCTCGGGCGGCGCGCGCATGCAGGAGGGCATCCTGTCGCTCATGCAGATGGCCAAGACCTCGGCGGCGACGGCGCGGCTTGCCGCAGCGGGCCTGCCCTTCATTTCCATCCTCACGGACCCCACCTTCGGCGGCGTGACCGCGAGCTTCGCCATGCTGGGCGACCTGATCATCGCCGAGCCGAAGACGCTGATCGGTTTCGCCGGCCCCCGGGTCATCGAACAGACGATCAAACAGCAGCTTCCCGCCGGGTTCCAGCGCGCCGAGTTCCTCCTGGAACACGGAATGATCGACATGATCGTGAGCCGGAAGGACATGCACACCACGCTGGCCAAGGTGCTGGAGTTCTTCAGCAATGCTGCCTGAACTGGGCAAAGGCCTCATCCTCTTCGGGGCGGTCCTCGTCGTCGTCGGGCTGCTCCTCCTCTTCTCCGGCAAGCTGCCCTTCCTCGGCAAACTTCCCGGCGATATCGTCATCAAACGCGACAACTTCACCTTCTTTTTTCCCCTTGCCACGAGCATCATCGTAAGCGTCGTGATCAGCCTGATCCTCTGGCTCATCAATAAATCCCGCTGATCACTCCGCCTTGACAACCTTTTCCACCGTGGCTATAGTACAGCATCCTTCCTGTGCACAGTCCAACCGTCCCGACACGAGGTGACCCATGGACCGCAGACGCTTTCTCAAGACAGCAACGATCGGCAGCATCGGCCTCTCCCTTCCCGCACTCGATCCGCTTTCCAGCTTGGCAGCAACCGACCGTCCCGACCTTGTTGCTGCAAAGGGTCCGTCACCGGAGAAGCTCGTCCGGTCTGCCGTCGAGGCCCTGGGCGGCATCAACCGGTTTATCAGCAAGGGCGACGTCGTCGTGGTGAAGCCGAACATCGCCTGGGACCGCACGCCCGAGCAGGCGGGATGCACGAATCCCGAGGTGGTCGCCTCCGTCGTCAGGCTCTGCTTCGAAGCGGGCGCAAAGACCGTGAAGGTCTTCGACCGGCCGGTGAACGACCCGCGCCGGTGCTACGTGCAGAGCGGGATCGAGGCTGCGGCAAAGGCCGCCGGAGCGGACGTGTATCACACGGACGACCGGAAGTTCAAGGAGATGGAGATCAACGGCCTGGCGCTCAAGTCCTGGCCGCTCTATGCCGAGATCTTCGAGGCGGACAAGGTGATCAACGTTCCGATCGCCAAGCACCACGGCCTGGCAAAACTCACCCTGTCCATGAAGAACTGGATGGGCATGATGGGCGGTTCGCGCCGCGTGATCCACCAGAAGCTGGACGAAAGCCTCGTTGACCTTGCCATGAAGGCGAAGCCCTGCCTCACGGTCCTGGATGCCGTGCGCATCCTGATTGCCAACGGGCCGCAGGGCGGCGACCTCAAGGATGTGAAGAGAATGGACACGGTGATTGCGGGCGTTGACCAGGTTGCCGTCGACTCTTACGGTGCGACGCTCTTCGGCATGAAGGGGAGCGACCTGGGCTACGTCAGGATCGCTGCGGAACACAAGTTCGGCGTGATGGATTTGAACAGGCTCAGGATCAGGAAGATCCAGATGTAGATGCAGGACACAAATTCAAAAACATGTCTGGACACGGATGCAAACGGATCGGCACGGATAAAGAAAAGCGAACGAATTGACGCGGATGAACGCGGATTGACGCGGATAACGTTGGATACAAAGCCAAGCCTTGATGGGACAGGGATGCACACGGATCGACACGGAACGAATGCAATCAAATGCTTATAACACGGATAAACGCGGCCAACTTCTTAGGACGCGGATCAAGGCGGATTAACATGGATAACATCGAAGTGATCAAAAGAATTACCCGTGTTCATCCGTGTTAATCCGTGTCCAAAAGGAAGCCGATTTTCTTCTATGCAAAACCTCCGCAGAATAAGCCAGGGGCTCTTCCTGCTCTTTTTCCTCTTTCTGTTCCTCCAGACCGAGACAAAGGGGAATGACGAACTGGGTTATCCGGTCCGGCTCTTTCTCGACTTCGATCCGCTCATCCTTCTCACGACCCTCTTTTCCGCCCATGCAGTCGCAAAGGCGTTCTTTTATTCCCTCTTTGTCATCCTGCTCACCATCGTCCTTGGCCGCGTGTTCTGCGGGTGGGTCTGCCCGCTCGGCACGCTGCACAACATCGCCGGGATGCTGAACAGGCGTAAGCCGAAGCAGACCCCTGCAAGGGGGGAAGAGAAGAGCCGGCATCGGATCAAGTATTACATCCTGATCGGCATCATCGCATCATCGATCTTCACCCTCCAGCCGGTCGGGATCATGGACCCGCTGTCGCTCCTGATCCGATCGCTCTCGGTCGGCATCTTTCCGTGGTTCAACTATGCGGTCCGGTCGACCTTCGATGCGATCTATTCCGCGAATCCTGCAGGCATCACCGCAATTACCGAACCGGTGTATAGCCTGCTCAAGAAGACCGTGCTGTCCTTCGAACAGGCGCACTTCCGCCAGAGCTTCCTGATCGGCACGATCTTTCTCGGCATCCTCGGCCTGAACCTGATCGAAAAACGGTTCTGGTGCAGATATCTCTGCTCGCTCGGAGCGCTCTTGGGGCTCCTCTCCCGGTTCTCGCTGCTCAAACGATCGGTGAGCGAAGGCTGCACGGAATGCGGCGCCTGCGGCAGGGTCTGTCAGGGCAACGCTCAGCCTGATGTGAAAGGGCAATGGAAGGATGCAGAGTGCTACTACTGCTGGAACTGCGACGATGTCTGCCCGAACAATGCGGTCAGCTTCGGATTCAGCGGGAAAAAGATCACGCCGGCCATGGACCTGGGCAGGCGACGCGTCATCACTTCCGCGCTGACCGGTATCGCGACGGTCCCGCTCATCCGAATCACGCCACTCGGCACGGCGAATGCCAAGGACCCGGCATTGCTTCGACCGCCTGGCGCTCTGGAAGAGAAGGAGTTCCTTGCCCGGTGCGTGAAGTGCGGGGAGTGCATGAAGGTCTGCACGACCAATGGCCTCCAGCCCACGCTCTTCGAGGCAGGCCTCGAAGGCATCTGGTCCCCGGTCCTCGTCCCGCGCATCGGCTACTGCGAGTACCGCTGCACACTCTGCGGCCAGGTCTGTCCCACCGGCGCGATCAAGCGGCTCTCGCTCGAAGAGAAGGCCAAGGTCAGGATCGGCCTCGCCATGATCGACCGAAGCCGCTGCCTGCCCTGGGCCCACGGCAGGCCCTGCATCGTCTGCGAGGAGGTCTGTCCGACTTCGAAGAAGGCGATCTGGCTCGATGAGGCCAAGGTACGCGACCGGAACGGCAGGGTGGTGACCGTGCTCCAGCCGCGCGTGGACCTGGAACTTTGCATCGGCTGCGGCATTTGCGAGGCGAAATGTCCCGTACTCGGCAAGCCTGCCATCACGGTGACGAACCTGGGAGAGAGCAGGTCGAAAGAGAACCAGCTCCTGCTGTAGCGGCTCGCGATATTTTCCCTGACCATCTGCATCTACTTCTTTCCGACAGCATCCTGTTGACAACCATTCGGGTATCTGCAATAATCAGCCGCGGTAAACAAAGCGGGTAGGTGCGGACGGCGCAATGACCAGGCTGTCCTGTCAGGCTGATACCCGTCATTACAAAATAACGGAAGGGAAATCTCCATGCTGAACATTCTTACTCGCTTCTTGTGCCTGCTCATCCTTGCCGGAATGACAGCCTGCGGGAGCGGCGACGGGAGTTTCGGAACGGCAGGCGCTCCTGTTCCGGCAACGACGATTACGACCTTCGAAATCACGCCGACCACGGTACCGCCGAACTCCATTATCGAAGCTCGCTGGAATGCGTCCATTCCTGGAGCTGCGACGCATTATACAACGAACTTCACACTCACCGACGGTTCCCTGGAAGTGCCGGTCATTTCCTCCACCTCGACCAAGGACACTGGCGTTTTGGAATATGAAGCGTCGGTCTCGGGCGCCTATCAGATAGAGCCGGTCACGGGCAAGCCCACGCTCTCCTTTGCTTATCAGCCAGGAACCGCCCTGCTCGACGGTTTCGATCTCTCGAAGCCCCTCACGGCTGTTCTGAAGATCTGCAGCGACGATGCTTCCCAGAGCTGCGATACAAAGAGCGTTCAGGTGACCTTTGAGCCCTTCGTCCCCTCGCCGCCTCCACCGGCTCCGGCTGCACCGACCGGCGTTTCTGCAGTTGCCGGCGACGGACAGGTGAATGTCAGCTGGCAGGCGGTGACCGGCGCGACTTCCTACAATGTATATTCTTCAACGGTCTCCGGCGTGACCGTGACGAACGGGACAAGGTTGTCCGTTTCGGCAAGCCCCTGCGCTATGACAGGCTTGACGGACGGCACGACCTATTACTTTGTGGTGACCGCAGTAAGCGACGCAGGGGAAAGCGCGGCATCTGCCCAGGTCAGCGCAACACCCTTCATGACCACACTGGCTCCTCCGTCGGTTCAATGGACCCTGCGGACGGCAGGCACCAATTCCTACCTCGTAGGCGTTGCATGGGGGAATAATCAGTTCGTTGCCGTGGGCAGCGCCGGGATCATCGTGACGTCTCCCTCCGGTTCCGTCTGGACGCCCCAGGCCTCTGGTTCGACGGAAGACCTGCAGAGCGTTGCCTGGTCCGGAGCGAAATACGTCGCTGTCGGCGGCTGGTACGGCAACATCCTGACGTCGCCCGACGGTTTGACCTGGACCAAGAAACCCTCGGGTGTGAACAAGTTTCTGCGACATGTCATTTGGGAGAACAATCAGTTCGTGGCCGTCGGCACGGACACGATCATGACCTCGCTGGACGGAGATGCTTGGACGCCGCGCGTTACGAACGCAGGCAAGGAGATCAGCAACGTAGCCTGGAACGGCAGCAAGTTCGTGGCCATCGGCGGATCGAACGGATCGATCTGCTTCACGTCGCCTGACGGCGCGACGTGGACCCAGCAGACCTCGATGCCCAATGCAGGCATGCTGTTCGGCCTCGCCGCATCGAACGCAATGTTCGTAACGACGGGATGGGGCGGCACGATCCTCAGCTCGCCGGACGGAGTCACCTGGACGTCACGGACCAGTGATGCGACAACAAACCTCTCCGGCGTCGTCTGGACGGGCGGTTATTTCTTCGCTGCCGGTGCCGGCGGCGCGATCATCGCCTCAGCAGACGGCGTGAACTGGCTCGCCCAGGCGACCGGCACCTTGACCACGCTGAACGATATTGCGTGGAACGGCAGCACGCTCGTTGCAGTCGGCGGGACCACGACCAAGGCGACGATCCTTACATCGCCGTAGGATCCTGTTGCAAGGGTGAAAGGAGCGGACATGGGCGGAACGATAACACCTGATGATCTGGAATCGTTGTTGAAAACTAAGGATCGTCCACTTGTTCTGGATGTGCGCAGGGCTGCGGATAAGCAGAGCGATCCAGCGACGCTCCCGGGAGCGGCGTGGAAGGATCCGGAAAAAGCGTCGGAGTGGGGCAAGGATCTGGCGAACCAGGACGTGGTCATCTACTGTGTGCGCGGCGGCTCGGTCAGCAAATCGGTGCAGGAGAAGCTCCTGTCGCTCAAGGTGAACGTGAAGTACGTCGAAGGCGGACTTGAGGCGTGGAAGAAGGCGGGGAAGGAAGTGATGAAGTAATCATGACCAGAGGATAACCCAATGCCCAAACTTTCCGACATCAAGATCAAAGCCGTTATTCTCGGCGCAGTCGTGGACAACGCGGGGACCATTCTTCTGATGACCATCCTTGCCGCGCTGCTCGTGAAATCCGGCCTCACCGAAGACGAGGTCATGCTCCGGATGAAGAGCAACGACGGTTTGCTATTGGGCCTCATCCTCGGCATGGGCTGCACTGTCGGCGGCGCCTTGCTTGCCGGGGTGATGGCGAAAGAAGCCGAGATCCTGCACGGCGCACTGGTCGCTGCGATCGGCATGGTCCTCTCCATCGTCTTCCATGAAAGCGGCGACCCGCTCTGGTTCCAGATCGCGGGATTCGTCGCCATCCTTCCGGCAGGGGTCTTCGGCGGGTATCTGGCGAAGAAGCGACACGCGAGCCCTCCTGGTCAGGTCGGATAATCTGCTTTCAGCGATTTTCCTCTGCTTCTGCCGTTTTTCCGAGCGAAACGATGTAACTCGTCATAACCGCGATCGGGCAACTACGAGATTGCCGCGTCGCAAAAACGCTCCTCGCAATGACAAAAAGGATTTGTTCGCAAGCTGTTAATGTTGCGTTAGTGTTTATCCGGATTCCGCAGAAATTCCACTTTACAGCAGTGACAGGTGTGTTATTATAGCGTTATAACACGTCCGGAGGCGCTATGCACAGGAAGGTCTTTTCCGTTGGAAACAGCAAAGGGGTATCGATCCCGGCGGACTACTTGAACAAGCTAGATCTGGCTGTCGGTGCGGAGGTCGATGTCATTCTTGACGAGGACCACGATCGCATCGTGATCGAACCCATTCGCAAGAAGAAGCTCCCGAAGGGCCTGGACAAGGCGTTCGTCGCGCAGGTCAACGAGTTCATCGAGCAGTATCGTCCCGCCCTCAAGGAACTGGCGAAAAAGTGAGGTATCTCTCCGCCGAACAGGTGCTCTTCATCCACGCAAGAGTGGTCGCCGAGACCGGCGGCGCTCACGGCGTCCGGGATGTGGGGCTGTTGCAGTCCGCGGTTGCCCGTCCCCAGGCGACATTCGGGGGTGAGGAGCTCTATCAGGATTTTTTTTCGAAGGCCGCGGCTCTCATGGAGTCCCTGGCAAGGAATCATCCCTTTCTGGACGGAAACAAGAGGACAGCAATTGCCGCAACGGGAATCTTTCTCGGGCTCAACGGCCTCCGGTTTGCGGCGTCCCAGAAAGAACTCGTGCAGTTTACCCTTGCCGTTGCTGTCGGCAAAACATCGAACGAGGATGCTGCATCATGGCTCAAGCGGCACCGTTTTTCGGAACAGACAAGTTGAAATAAGGCGTAAGGATCCTTCGGATGAACAATCGATCTCGCGACGAACACTATATGTCCCTGGCTCTCCGCCTGGCCGGGAAGGCCAAAGGCCGCACCAGCCCCAACCCCATGGTCGGCGCGGTGGTGGTGAAGAACGGCAAGGTGATCGCAAAAGGGTACCATCAGAAAGCCGGCGGCCCCCACGCCGAGGCGATCGCGCTCAGGAAGGCCGGCACGGCGGCCAGGGGAGCCACGCTCTACGTGACGCTTGAGCCTTGCTCGCACACCAACAAACGCACCCCGCCCTGTTCGCCGCTCGTGATCTCGAGCGGAGTGAAAC
Organism: Nitrospirota bacterium; assembly: GCA_021814615.1. GTDB lineage: Bacteria > Nitrospirota > UBA9217 > UBA9217 > UBA9217 > JAKAHZ01. Next base: position 16,913 of record JAKAHZ010000023.1, read on the forward strand.
GCGTGGTCATCGCCATGATCGACCCCAACCCGCAGGTCTCGGGCCGCGGCGTCAAGGCGCTCCGGAAGGCGGGCATTGCCGTCTTCACCGGCGTGCTCGAGGCGGAAGCGCGGAAGCTGAACGAGGCCTTCATCAAGTACATGTCCACGGGCATGCCCTTTGTGACGCTCAAGATCGCCCAGACCCTGGACGGCAGGATCGCGACCTCTCGCGGCGAGTCGAAATGGATCACCGGAGAAGAAGCGCGCAGGGAAGGCCACCGGCTGCGCGATGCGAACGACGCCATCCTCGTGGGCGTGAACACGGTCCTGAACGACGATCCTTCGCTCACCACGAGGATCCCCGGAGGCAGGGACCCCCTCCGGGTGGTCGTGGATTCCACGCTCCGCATCCCGATCAAGGCGAAGGTCCTGGCGCAGCGATCAGCCGCAACAACCATGATTGCGACGCTCATGACCGCGAAGGCAGACCGCTTCCACCGGCTTCTGGAGCGAGGCGCGGAGATCCTGATCACAAGGAGCGCCAGGAAGCGTGTTGACCTCGCCGATCTTATGCGCATGCTCACCACCTTCGGCATCACCTCGGTGCTGATCGAAGGCGGCGCAGAGGTGAACGCATCGGCGCTGGGTGCGGGCATCGTGGACAAGGTGGTGCTCTTCGTCGCTCCCACGCTCATGACCGGGAAGGATTCGCTCTGCTCCGTCGGCGGAACGTCGCCGGTCAAGCTTGCGCATGCGGTGCAGTTACGGGACATCGCCGTTCGGCGGGTCGGGATGGATTTGATGGTCGAAGGGTACGTGCAGAAAAAGGATGTAACCGCGACACGAAGAAGGCAGAGAACGTAAATTCTTCGTAAAATCTTATGATTGTATTTGAATGAGAGAAATGGCAGCGTTCATCATAAATTTCAGGCCTTTTCTGCGTTGAATAAATCCTCCCATGTATTCATCCGTTCCCGATATTAAGCAAGCCCTCGAAGGTCACGACATCTCCCACGTGCTGCTCGACATGGACGGTACGCTCCTGGACCGGTACTTTGACGATTACTTCTGGGAGCATCTCGTTCCCGAGAAATATGCGGATCTGCACAACATTTCTTTCGGCAGGGCGAAGGAAGAGCTGCTGGCAAAGTACCGTTCCCAGGAGGAGACGCTGAACTGGACGGACATCGAGTACTGGTCCTGCCAGCTGGGCATCGACATCCTGGCCTTGAAGGAGCAGATCCGCCACCTGATCGAAGTGCATCCGCATGTCGAGGCGTTCCTCAAGCTCATGCGGGAACGGAAGAAGAAGATCTACATCGCCACGAACGCCCACGACAAGGTGCTGGCGCTCAAAATGAAAAAGACCGAGCTCGGCAGGTATCTGACCGGCACGATCACCTCGATCGAGATGGGTTATCCCAAGGAGCACCAGGAGTTCTGGCGCCGGGCGGAAAAGAGGCTCCAGTTCCGGCGCGAGCATACGCTCTTCGTCGACGATACGGCGGCGGTGCTTGCCTCTGCACGACGCTACGGGATCCGGTACCTGGTGTTCAAGGCGAAGGGAAATTCAAAGATGCCGCTGAAGAAGAACGACGACTTCGCGACGATCGTGGATTTCAACGAACTGATTTAAATAGAAGTTCAGAGTTCAAAATAAAAAGATAGTGCACGGTACGGAGTACAGAGTACGTCATCTCTCGCAGTCGCAGAGAAAAGCAAGGCGCTCTTGTCTTTGATCCTGCAGTATCCGCGTCCCATTGCAGTTGCGTTGGAATTCAATCCCTGTCCAATAAGATTCTCGGCTTTCAGATGTTCCCGATGACGGTCAACGCCTTCGGCAGGATCTCGATCTCCAACCGTGTCGTATCCCCCCGATAGATCTCCCCGTCCACATGCACGGGCAAGGGGCTCGCGCTTTCCACGCGGATCTTCCTCGCCGTTCGCATCGAGGCATACAGCTCAACGCGGTCGAGCGTTCCGTTGATCACTTTCGGCAGGTGCCAGATCAGCCGGGGGATTGTGATCGGCTTCACGCGGGTGACATCGAGCAGCCCGTCATCGAGCTTCGCATGGGGTGTAAGCCGGAACCCGCCGCCGCAGGTCGTGCCGTTCCCGATGGTCAGGAGGAATAGGTTTGCCGACGATGTCTCCCCGTCGATCGTTACCGCGAGCGGAACGGGTGCGTAACTCCCGAGCGTTTTGACGAGCGCGATCACGTAGCGGAGCAGGCCCGATGCAGGCCAGCGGAGGCCGTGGCTGTTATGGTTCACCGCAGCATCGAAGCCGATGCCCACCACGTTCACAAAGCAAAGGCCGTTGATCGTGCCGACATCGATGACCTGTGATCGTCCGGCGAGCAGCACATCAACGGCAGCGGGGATGTTCGTCGGGATCCCGAGCGATTTGATCAGATCGTTGCCCGACCCGGCGGGAATGATGCCGAGCGGGACCTCGCAGGAGAGCATGGCGCCGGCGACCTCGTGGATCGTGCCGTCACCGCCGATGGCAACGATGGCGTCAAAATCCTTGCAGGAGCGGGACGCGATCTCCGCGGCGTGGCGGGGAGCGTTGGTGAACTCGAGGTCGAAGGCCACGTTCTTCCTGCCGAGCAGCTCGACCACCTGCGACGCGATGCGGCGCGTGCGCTTCGTGCCTGATGCGGGATTGGCGATGAGCTTGAAACGTTTCATGTCGGGCATTATGGGGTCTTTGGGAAAGGAAGTCAACCGGGTGGAAGGGAGCGTTTGGACGCGAATGAAGTCAGGTTCTTCGGCGCTGTAACGGATCAAACAAAAAGCCCCGGGAATTTCTTCCCGGGGCTTGAGGTCCTTATTCCTGATCGAGCTAGGGCTTCTCGATCTTCGCGTTCCCGTCCTTGTCGATCTCCACCTTGGCGTTCAGGAACGAAACGTTGTAGCCCTTTTCCTTCAGCTTGTGGTAGGCCATCTCGGCGCGGACGCCTGTGGAGCAATGGGTCACGATCTTCTTGTCCTTCGGGATCTCGGCAAAGCGGTCGAGGATCTCCTCGTCCGGAACGAGCAGGGCGCCCTTGATCATGCCGGCGTTGCCCTCGTCCCGGTTCCGCACGTCGAGGATCAGCGTGTCCGCAGGCGTGCTGGCCATGATCTTCTTGAACTCGTCGATCGCTATCTCGCCGGGGCGCGGCTTGGGAACGTAGACGATGTTCTCCGCCAGCTTGCCGGTCATGACCGGATAGCCCGCGGCCTTCCATGACTCGAACCCGCCCGACACGACGTCAACGGGAGCGTATCCCGCCGCGATCAGCGCTTTAGCCGCCTTCACCGCGTCGCCCTCGCCTTTCTGGTCATAGACCATGATCGGCGCTTTCTTGTCCTTGGCCGGGAACTTGGCAAGCGACTTCTCGATCTCCGCCGCGGGGACGGTCACGGCGCCCTTGATGAATCCGGCTTCGGCTGCCTTGGCCGGCCGCACGTCCACGAGCACGTGCGGGATGTCTTTGTCGATCCATGCTTCCTTCAGGAACTGCGTTGACAGCACCAGGTAATTCCGCTTCACCCACTCCGGCACGCCGTCGTGGTAAACCTTGACATTGGTGTAACCAAGCTTCTCCGCCTTACCGGCAGAGTCGGGGCTCATCGCTCAGGTGATCCCTGCGCAGTAGTAGACGATCAGGCTCGCCTTGTCGGCAGGGAGCTTGTCCTTCATCTTGTCGAAAGCGGGAAAGGGGATGTTGACGGCAGTGGCGATCGATCCGTCCTGGAACCGGGGCAGGGGCCGCGCGTCGATCAGCAGGTATTTCCCCTTTTCCGGGCCCATTGCCACGAGCTTCTCCACGTCCTCGGTCCTGACCTGCTTTTCCGGCGCGATCTTGATCGGCGGCTTGGCGATCAGCGCGCTCGCGAATTTCTTTCCGTCCTTTTCGGTGTACTCGATCCGTACTTCTTTGCCCTTCTTGAGAGCCCGGAGCGGCTGCTCGGCAATCTCAGCCGCCACCTGGTGGAGATTTTCGATCTTGAGATTCTCGTCGAACCTCAGGATCTCGGTGGCGTCATCGATCTTGATCTGGATCGACTGGGTCTTGTACGCCACGCTGTCGAAGTTGCCCCGCATGCTCCCGGGTTGCGGCTGGTGGCAGTTCGCGCAGACCTTGGCCACCGTCGGCTTTGGCTGCGCTGCTGCCGGTGCTGCAGGCGCCGGCGCCTTTTCCTCGGCAAGGGCCGGCCCGATCGTCAGCGCCGAGACCAATGCGAGGGAAAGGCAGGTAATCCCTTTACGCAACATAGTTTTCCTCCTTACATGAGATGTAAGCCCGAAGGCGTTCAAACTTGAAACAGCAGCGAACAGGGAAGGCAAATAAATGTCCTTGCGACTTGAAAAAGGGAGAATGTTGTCTTATGTATGTAAAGGAACAGCGGACGGACGGTCCCAAGCGAAGCAGGGCCTGGATGAACCCATGATTAATAGTTTATATTATAATTACAGCTTTAGCATTAGTCAACAGTGTTCTAAACTCGATGAGGAAGCTGTTCCTGCCGTTCGAGGACCGGCTATCGCCGAGAAAATCCTTGACAATAAGGGACTTCTCTTTTATTATTCTTATTCTTTGCCGAGCCCAGTACTCCCATGTTCGATGCATTAACGGGCAAACTCGACGCAGTATTCAAGAAACTTCGCGGCCGGGGCGTTCTGAAGGAAGAGGACGTCAAGGAAGCATTGCGCGAGGTGCGCCTTGCGCTCCTGGAAGCTGACGTCAACTTCAAGGTCGTCAAGGAGTTCGTCGGCAAGGTGCAGGAACGGGCGGTGGGGCAGGAGATCCTTTCGAGCCTCACGCCGGGCCAGCAGGTCGTCAAGATCGTCCATGAGGAGCTGGTCGGCCTTTTAGGCGGCACGCAGGCCAAGCTGCATCTCTCTCCGAATCCGCCCACGGTCGTCATGATGGTGGGCCTGCAGGGCTCGGGCAAGACGACGACGGCCGGCAAGCTGGCGAGGAATTTCAAGAAGGACGGCAGGAAGGTGCTGCTGGTCCCGGCCGACACGCGGCGGCCCGCGGCCATCGAACAGCTGAAGACGCTCGCCCGCCAGGTGGGCGTGGACGCATATAACGCGACCTCGACCGATCCCGTGGCCATCTGCCGCGACGCGAAGACCCATGCGGAGCGGTCGCTCTTTGATGTGGTGATCCTCGATACGGCGGGCCGGCTCCAGATCGACGAGCCGCTCATGGATGAGCTCCGGCAGATCAAGACGTCCGTGAAGCCCCACGAGGTGCTCTTCGTCGCCGACGCGATGACCGGCCAGGAGGCCGTGAACATCGCCGAGAAGTTCAACGTCGACGTGGGCTTCGACGGCGTGGTGCTCACCAAGATGGACGGCGACGCCCGGGGCGGCGCGGCGCTCTCGGTCAGGGCGGTGACGGGCAAGCCGCTCAAGTTCGTGGGCATGGGCGAAAAGCTCGAAGCCATCGAGCCCTTCTTCCCGGACCGCATGGCATCGCGGATCCTGGGCATGGGCGACATGCTGTCGCTCATCGAGAAGGCGCAGGAGACGGTCTCCCGCGAGGAGGCGGAAAAGCTCGCCAAGAAGCTCCGGAAGAGCGAGTTCACGCTCGAGGACTTCAAGGACCAGCTGAAACAGGTCAGGAAGATGGGCTCCCTCGAGTCGCTTTTGGGCATGATCCCCGGCATGAGCAAGCTCAAGATGGCCGATGCGGACATGCAGAAGGGCGAGGAGGAGCTGAAGCGCGTGGAGGCGATCATCAACTCCATGACGCCCAAGGAACGGAACAACCACACGATCATCAACGGCAGCCGTAGGTCGCGCATCGCCAGGGGCAGCGGCACGCAGGTCCAGGACGTAAACCGGCTCCTGAAGCAGTTCGCCGAGATGCAGAAGATGATGAAGATGATGAAGGGCGGGAAGGCCAAGAACATCGGCCGGATGCTCGGAGGATTCCGGTAAAAACCTAAGCACCAAACAGCAAGCATCAAATAACAAGGAAACGCCAAATTCCGATTTTCAATCACCGAACGAGCAAATTGGAACTTGGTGCTTGACCATTATTTGGGATTTGTAATTTGTGATTTGGAATTTTTCACAAGGAGAAAGAACATGTCAGTCAAGATTCGGCTCAAGAGGATCGGAACGCACAAGAAGCCCTACTATCGCGTGGTCGTGGCGGATTCCCGCTCGCCCCGTGACGGCCGCTTCATCGAGATGATCGGCACCTACGATCCGCTGAAGCAGCAGGGCGGCACGGCCTTCGATCAGGAAAAGACCTTGGGCTGGCTCAAGAAGGGCGCGGTCCCGACCGACACGGTCCGGGCCCTGCTCTCCAAGGCCGGCATCATGAAGCAGCACGCGACTGCAGCGAAGTAGCCCGCCCGCCTGCACGATACCTGCAATGCTGATCACCATCGGGAAGGTGCAGAAACCCCATGGCGTGAAAGGCGAGGTCAAGGTGGAGCCGCTTACCGATCACCTTGATCGATTCCGGAAGCTGCGGAGGGTGTTTCTTACAGCGTCGGACGAAAAAACGCAGGAATGCGCGGTCAAGGCCGTCCGGTACCTCGATTCGATTCCGCTGCTGCAGCTCGCGGGCTACGATTCCCCCGAGCGGGCGCGGGAGCTGAACGGACGGCTGGTCCAGATCCCCGAGGAGGAGGCCGTCCCCCTTCCCGAAGGCCAGTACTACTGGTTCGAACTGATCGGGATGGAGGTCCTGTCCGAGGCGGGCGAGAAGCTCGGCAGGATCGTCGACATCTTCCAGACGGGCAGCAACGACGTCTATGTCATGCAGTCCGGGAAGCGCGAAATCTATCTTCCCGCGACGAAAGAGATCGTGAAGCAGGTGGACCGGCAGGCGAAGCGCATGGTGATCCATGTGATGGAAGGTTTGCTGGACTAGGACGATTTTCACCACGGAGGCACAGAGGTCACGGAGAAGAAAGAAACTCCGGTCGTTCTCAGTGTTCTCCGTGGCCCCGTGGTGAGCTTACGTGGGAACGCTCAGATTCGATGTGTTGACGCTGTTCCCGGGGATCTTGGCCGGCCCGCTGAACGAGAGCATTCTGAAACGGGCGCAGGAGAAGGGCCTCCTGGATGTCCGGCTGCGGAACATCCGGGAGTTCGCCGAGGACCGGCACCAGAAGGCCGATGACGCGCCCTACGGCGGCGAGGCCGGAATGGTGATGAAGCCCGAGCCGGTGTTCAAGGCCGTTGATGCGGCCAAGGCCGGGTCTCCGGGCGCGGGTTTCCTGACAATCCTCCTCTCACCCCAGGGAAGGATCTTCACTCATCGCGAAGCCGAGCGGCTTTCGCGGGAAGAACGCAGGATCATCCTGCTCTGCGGCCACTACGAGGCCATTGACGAACGGGTGAAGGAAGAGCTGGTGGACGAGGAGCTGTCCATCGGCGATTATGTACTGACCGGCGGCGAGCTGGCCGCGCTCGTGGTGATCGACGCGGCGATCCGGCTGGTGCCGGGGGTTCTGGGCGACGAGGAATCGGCCTACCGCGATTCCTTCGGCGACGGATTGCTGGACCATCCGCATTACACACGGCCGGCGGAGTTCCGGGGCAGGAAGGTTCCCGAGGTGCTGCTCTCGGGCAACCATGATGCGATCTGGAAATGGCGGCGCCGCGAATCGCTCAAGGCCACGCTGCTCAAACGGCCGGATTTGCTGGAAACGGCCGAGCTGACGAAGGAGGACCGGAGGGTCCTGGAAGAACTGAAGAAGGAACTGAACAAACACCAATAACCAAGCACCAAATTCCAAATAAGCACCAATTTCCAAATTCGAATTTGGCAATTGGGATTTATTTGTCATTTGGACATTGGGATTTGGAATTTGTATTTATCGAGGAGGTTTGAAATGAGCAACGTCATTCTGAACGCGATCGAGAAGCCCCAGATGAAGTCGGGCATCCCGAGCTTCCGTGTCGGCGACACGGTGAAGGTCCACGCAAAGGTCGTGGAAGGCGACAAGGAGCGCATCCAGGTGTTCGAGGGAGTGGTCATCGGGCGCCAGGGTTCGGGCATGCGCGAGGCGGTTCGCGTGCGCAAGCTTTCCTACGGCGTGGGCGTCGAGCGTCTCTTCCCGCTCCACTCGCCGATGGTCGACAAGATCGAGCTGGCGAAAGAGGGCAAGGTGCGGCGCGCCAAGCTGTACTACCTCCGCGAGCTGCGCGGCCGTGCATCCCGCATCAAGGAGAAGGAGCGGGTCGTGACGCCCGCATCGGGCGCTGCAGGGGCTGCTAAAGCCTGATCGTTCCGCACGCGTTCCTTTGTCGTTCGAATTTCCTGTATTCGTCGAGGTCCCCATGCCCCCTGGCGGCATCCGCCCGCGCGAACAGCGGCCTGCGGGCGCGGACAGCCTCTTTGACCTGGCGTGCGACCCGCTCGCTTTCGAGCGGGCCGCGCATGATTCCGGCTACCGGCGCGTCGCCGGCCTCGACGAGGCGGGCCGCGGCCCTCTTGCCGGTCCCGTCGTCGCCGCTGCCGTCATCCTTCCCGAAAGCCTGCTCATCCCCGGGCTCAACGATTCGAAGAAGCTGACCGCCGCGCAGCGCGATCGGCTCTATCAGGTCATCGTGGACAGCGCGGTCGCCTACGGCATCGCCGTGGCGGACGAACGGACCATCGATGAGATCAACATCCTCGAAGCCTCGATCGTCGCCATGGAGCGGGCGCTTCGCTCCATCGACCCCGCCCCTGATTATCTCCTGATCGACGGCAACTTCACCCTTGCCCGCGTCCGCCTTCCTCAGCGGCCCATTGTTAAGGGAGACAGCCGCAGTCATTCCATCGCAGCTGCATCGATCCTGGCCAAGGTGACGCGCGACCGTCTTATGGTCGAGCTGCACGACCGCTATCCCCAGTATAATTTCAAAAAGCACAAGGGCTACGGCACGGCCGAGCACCTGGCGATGCTCCGGGAGCATGGCCCCTGCGAAGCGCACCGCCGGAGCTTCAAGCCCGTGGCAAGCATGTGCCGGGAGGAGCGGTGAGCCTGCTCACGAAGCTCCTGGGCAAAAGCGGCGAGGACCGAGCGGCAAAGCACGTCGAACGCCTGGGCTACCGGATCACGGAACGGAATTTCCGGACTCCCATGGGGGAGATCGACCTGATCGCCCTGGACGGCGACACCATCGCTTTCATCGAGGTAAAGACGCGGACGAGCAACGCTTTCGGCACGCCCGAGCTGGCTGTGGACCCGCGGAAGCAGGGTCGGATGGTGAAGGCGGCCCTGGCATATCTGAAGCGCAAAGGCCTTCACCAGATGTCTTGCCGCTTCGACGTGGTGGCAATCAGCGGGCCGGAGGAGGACCAGGTGCAGCTCATCCGGAACGCCTTCGAGATGGACCGGAGAAGATACTGAATCAGCTTGCAAGCGGACAAGCTGGCAAGCTTGCAGCTCGCGCAGTTCAGGAGAACCTCATGATCCAGCTGCTGAAGAAGATCAATCTTTTCGAAACGCTCCTCGAATCCGAGCTGGGCAAGATCGCGAAGATCTGCCGGCTCGAAGCAGCGCAGAAGGGCGCCGCCATCTTCAAGGAAGGCGATGCCGGAGACCGGTGCTACATCATCATGAAGGGCGAGGTCCGGATCAGCAAGTTCATTCCCAACATCGGCGAGGAGGCCCTGGCGGTGCTGAAGCCCGGCGATTACTTCGGCGAGATGGCGTTGATCGACAACTTCCCGCGCTCGGCCCATGCGATTGCGAACAGCGATGTGGAGATGCTCGGCATCAACAAGACCGAACTGGACAAGATCCTGATCATGGACCACGAGCTGGGATACAAGCTTCTCTGGGCTTTCACCAAAACGCTATCGAAGCGGCTGCGCGAGACGAACGAGAAGATGGCGAACTTTCTCGCGATGACCGGCGGGTTCTGAAAACGAAAACGTTCGGACAGGGATCAAATCGGACGAACACGGATAAGCGAACATCAGCAGCAGGAAAATTGCTCTCCGGAAAAAACAGAACAAAAAGCAATTGATGGATTCGTAAGAATTCAAAACTTACCACAGAGACACGGAGGCACAGAGAAAAGCTATCTGAAAATACGAGGATTTTCTCAGCGTCCTCAGTGTCTCCGTGGTAATAATCAACTTCTTGCGACTATATCAATTGGACGCGGATCAAATCTGATGAATGCGGATATGACGAGAACAGGCAAACCGCTTGAACGATTGAAATCCCAGAACTGATCCGCGTTCATCCGCGTCCCATTCGTTTTCTGATCCTTCCTCCGCATCTTCTGTTGCAACTTCTCTCTCCGCTGCAGTAAACTGTCTTTATGACAAAACGTTCCACGAAAATCGGCATGATCTCCCTCGGCTGCCCCAAGAACCAGGTTGACGCCGAGCAGATCCTTGGCGTCCTCGCGGGTCAGGGTTTCGAGATCACGCCGGAGCAGGCCGATGCTGACGTGATCGTGGTGAACACCTGCGGGTTCATCGAGTCGGCCAAGGATGAGTCCATCGAGGCGATCCTCGACGCGGCGGCCATGAAGAAGCGGGGCAAATGCCGCGCCCTGATCGTTGCCGGCTGTCTCGCCCAACGGTACAAGGACGAGCTCTCGAAGGAGCTGCCCGAAGCGGACGCCATCATCGGCACCGCCGAGATCCCGAGAGTGGCGGAAATCGCGAACCGCGTGCTGGGGAGGCACGAACAGGTGGTGACGGTCTCGGCGCCGTCGCTCGTTTTCGGGCTCCCGCGCGTGAGCACCACGCCGCGCCATTACCGCTACCTCAAGATCGCCGAGGGCTGCAGCAACCGTTGCTCCTACTGCGCCATCCCGCTCATCCGCGGCAACTTCGCGAGCAGGCCCGCGGAGTCGATCCTCGACGAGGCGAAGCGTCTCGCCGACGAAGGCACGAAGGAACTGGTCCTCCTTGCCCAGGACTCGACCCAGTACCGCCACGCCACGATCGATTTGCCGAAGCTCCTCAGGAAACTGACAAAGGTGCGTGGCCTCGCCTGGATCAGGCTCATGTACGTCTATCCCGGCAAGGTAACCGACGAACTGATGCACGTTCTGGCGGAGGAGGAAAAACTTTGCCGGTATCTCGACATCCCGGTACAGCACATCGACGACCGCATCCTTGCTGCCATGAACCGGCGCGGCACTTCCGATGATATCAAGCGCACCATCGACCGGCTCCGGAAGAAGGTCCCCGGCATCAGCCTCAGGACGTCGCTCATCACCGGATTTCCCGGCGAGACCGAGGCTGCTTTCAGGCGGCTCCTTGCTTTCGTGAAGGAGTACGAGTTCGATCATCTGGGCGTGTTCACCTATTCTCCCGAGGAGGGGACGACGGCGGTCGATCTGCCCGGCAGGGTGCCGGAGGAAACCGCCGAAGACCGGCGGGGCCGGATCATGCGGGCCCAGGCGGCGATCTCGAAGAAGAAGAACCGCGCGCTGATCGGATCGCGCCGGCAGGTCCTGGTGGACGGCATGGAGGATATGGCGATCATCGGCAGGATGGAGACCCAGGCGCCGGAGATCGACGGCGTGGTCTATCTTTCCGAGCTGGAAGCGCTTCCCGGCGAGCTCGTGGAGGCAGTCATCACCGACGCCAGCGAGTACGACCTCGTGGGGAAAGGCATCGACGTGATTTCGGGAACCCGGCGTCGCCGATAAAACGATCTTCTGCCCCTTGACCCTGGACGAATTCTCTTGCATACTTTCAGTAGAGCGTGCAAGGGAAATCAATCACCTGAATCAGGTGCCAGCCAAGGAGGCTTCCATGAAGATCGAGATCGAGGGAACGCTGCTCAAAATGACGCCGGAGAACGCCAAGGAGAAGGATCAGCTGTTGAACCTCTGGAACATCGTGGTGGGATGCATCCGCGACAACAAGAAGCTGGTTCCTGTGGGCCAGTATACGCCGGGCGTGAAGGATGTGGCGATGTTCAATATCGAATAGCCGGCTGCTTTTGTGAAAACGAAGAGGGGCCCCGGATGACCGGGACCCCTCTTTTTGTCCACCATTTGCTGAAAAAGTCCTTGCTTGTCATTGCGAGGAGCGTTCTTGCGACGAAGCAATCTCGTAGTGCCTTGAAATTCTTGACTACGAGTTTGCTTCGCTTCGCTCGCAAAGACAGGCTCAAGACTTCTTCAGTGGCCTGCTAAAATGTTGGGGAGACTACCTCGCATCGACATTGAAGGTCGCGCTCGAATCGCCCACGGTGACTTCGATTTTCCACCCGCCCTCCATGGGGATGTCGGCGCTCATGTTGTATTCAGAACCTTTCAATACGGGCTTGGCGGTGTATTCCATCGGCGCCATACCGGGCATGGGCGGCATGAAGTAGCGCACCGAAACCGCTGCGTTCGTGACCGCCTTGCCGGCCTTGTCCGTGACGATCACCGTGACCGAATTGTTTCCCTTTACGAGCGGGTAGCTTCCCACCTTGAGCGTCACCTCATATTTCCCTGCGGCCTTCTTCGCCTCATATCCCTTGGCCCACGCGAGCACCGGGCTCATTACCGCAAGCAGCAGCACTACAATACCGAGTTTCCTGAACATGTCTTTCCTCCTTGGATGGAATTAATACTGCGAACATCCCCAAGTATAGCACTCTTCATGCCTGATTCACGATGAGCCTAACCCATTGAAAATATGTGATAGGAAATTAAGCGCCCGGGGAATGATGGAGCAAAGCATGAAAGACTTTCAGCATTTGCTACAGTAGGAGTGGGCCGGAGCGGAGAAAGGGGAGGGAAGTCAAGGGCGATTCCTGATTATTCGGTAGGTTTCCTCATAAATGCTCTCTCTCGGTCCGATGGCGATGAGTTCGACATCGTTCTTGGCCGTTATTCGGTAAATGATCCTGAAACGGCTTACACGGAAACTTCTGAACCCAGCGAGCTCGTCGAGCAGAGCTTTGCCCGCGTGCGTATCGTCAAGAATGTATTTGAGAGAGGAGCGGACTTTCTTCTTGAGATGAGGATGAAGGTTCCGGATGCATGCAGCCACGTCGTCGGGGACAATGAGCTTGGGCATGGCGGCAGTTTAGCGAAACAGCTCTTCGAGCGAATAGATCTTCGCTTTGTTCTTCTTGAGCGCGGCAACGCCTTTCCTGATCTCCGCCATCAGCTGGGCATCGCTCCTGACCGCAATGGTCTCCTTGAGGCTTTCGAGCTCATCGGGGCTGATCAGGATCGCGGCGGGGCGGCCGTTCTTCGTTATCATCACTTCTTCATCGGAGGATTCCACCAGGTCGACCAGGCCGCTCAGCTTCATCTTGGCTTCGGAAAGGGACAGGGTCTTCATGTCATCTGACCTCAATTTAGGCTGGTCTGAATTCTGACCAATTATAGCGCCGAATGTCGTATCGGTCAATTAAGAAGTAGCGCAATGTGCAACGGAGAATGTACGTGGGTGGCAGGCCGTCTCGCTTCCGATCGACTGAAAACTTGACTACCGCGATGGACTTCTATATCCTAGCGCTAACGGGGGCAGTGACGAACCCTTTGAAGCGAAAGGTGGAGAAGAGGGCGCAGTGAAGACGACATTGAGACAAAGCCTCGACTGAAACATTCAATCCTGATTCTCAGCGCCACTGGAGAAGAAATTATTATGCGATTCATATGCGCGTTTCTGCTGGCAGTAATTGCAATCATTTCGCACGGCGTAGCGATCGCCGAGGTCAAGGTGATTATCACTGAAGGAACCTATAACATGGGTGATGGCGAAACACCTAGTGTGGCCGAAAGTCGAGCTTTGCTGAAGGCAAAACAAATAGCAGTAGAGCAGGCAGGAACGTATGTTGAAAGCTATACAAAGATACATGATATGTCAGTCGTTGAAGATGATATTGAAGTTCTGGCAACGGGCATAATGGAAATAAGAATACTCGACAAGAAACGAATGATCGCAGAAAACGGTATAAAATTTTGGGTCAAAATCGAAGCTAAAGTGGAATCCAATAAGCTGTCTGAAGCTGCTAGAAAGTTGAAGGATAGAATCTTCTCGCAGGACGTTCGAAAGCTGAAGGACGACTACTCTACGAGCCAAAGAGAAATTGAAGATTTAAAGCGACAATTGGCAAAAGAAAAGAAAAAGGGAAAGAGGAGGCAGATAGAAAAAGAGATAGCAAGCAATGAAAAGTCATTTGCCGCGACGGAGTTGGTATCAAATGCAAATCAATATATTGAAAATAAGGAGTACGAAAAAGCTGAAGATGCATTAGGGAAGGCAATTCAATTTAATCCTAAGTATGTGTTTGCCTATCTAAAACGAAGTTTAATTTATGCATCGACGAAATCATATGATAAGGCTTTGAAGGATGCAAATACTGCGATTAGCTTAGTGGCAGATGAGCCAACACCATATGCAATAAGAGGCTATATATACATGAACAAAGGGGAACTCGAAAAAGCGATTGATGATAATAACATGGCTCTCTCGTTAAAGCCAACGGAACAGGAAGCGTTGTGGTCTTATAAGATATTGACTCAGGCATATTTCAATATTGGCTTGTATGATGATGCAATAAAGACGGCCTCACGTTTCCTCGCAGTGGCACAAAATGACTCAGGCATATATTATTTGCGTGGGCGTTCTTTTGCAGCGAAGAAACAAAATGAACATGCCACAAAAGATTACACAGCCACGTTATCTATTGATCCAAATTCGGCGTTCGCATACTTGGGGCGATGCAAAGCTGTTGCTGACAACGACGACGCGCTAAAGGGCTGGGCCGAGGCTATGCCTGACTGTGCAAAGGCCTGTTCTTTAGGCTTAACAGATGCGTGTACTCTCGTGAAATTGGCGCGCAAGGCATATCCGCATGGACGCGTGATTGAAGCTCTACGAAAGAAGGCAGATGAGTACAGGTCTAGGAAAGACTATGACAAGGTAATCGAAACCTGTACTCTTGTTATTGCCGACGATCCGAGAGACTGGGATTGTTATTACAGTCGGGCCGAGGCCTATATAAACAAAGATGAATGTGGAAATGCATTTGATGATTATGCTAAGGGAATCCAGTTTGCACCTACAGAGAAGCTTAGAACAGATATGATGGAATTGAAGACGACAGCAGTATCTCTGTGTGGAAGCCGACTTGCAGAGCGCGGTGGTCAATTGTATCAAAAGGGGAACGATGATGAGGCACTTGATTTTCTAGGCAAGGCTATAGAATTGGAGCCGACGGAAGCAGCATATTATCATGTGCGAGGTGAGGTTTTTTTGGGGAAGAAAGACTATGGCAGCGCAATTAGGGATTTCGACAACGCACTTACGTATAGGTATCAATCCGATTTATACAAGAATGTTGCTGCAGATGTCATAGTCGCGGAGATATATCTTGGCAGAGGACTGGCATATTCTAATTTAGGCAATGATCAGCAGGCTAAGAAAGACTATGAAAAAGCACTAGAAATGCGACCTAACATAGGAGCTGATTTGTTTTCTCGGGCGAATTCGGGCGCCAAATCTGGAAGGTTTAGGGAATCATTATTTGACTATGACAAAGTCCTTGCATTAAAACCGCGCCTTGCGGAGGCATATGTACGAAGAGGTACGGTTCTGCAAAAGCTAGGAGAAATGACACAATCTGCCAATGATTGTGGCAAGGCAATAGCGCTTGATTCTCATCTAGAGGAGGCCTTCTTGTGTCGTGCGAATGCATGGGCTGCGACCGGCAATTTCGATGATGCAATACAAGACTATAAGAAGGTAATAGATCTAGACCCGAAAAATGAAATAGCCTATAATCTGCGTGGTCTTGCATATGCCAGATCAGGAAATCATAGGGCGGCAAAATGGGATTTTGAACTGACCCCCTCCGTTTGGACAAATATGGTAGAGTGCCAGACAGGATCCAAGGCCCGGAACGGGCGGAAAGGATCTTGTCATGAAGAAACAGAGGTCGTTCAGTTCCGAGTTCAAGCGTCAA
>JAKAHZ010000154.1 GCA_021814615.1 Nitrospirota bacterium
AGAGATTGGAGCCTTGTCAAGGCTTTCTTTCCGCTCACTTATGTACGAGACACTATATATAGTAGCGATTTTAAAGGGAAATCTAGATATTGAAACGAAAGGAATATCTCTTTGCTCAGTCGCAGCGCTTAGTAAGCGCCTGTCTATGCCAAACGGATACTTTGTGCAACATAATATTTTATAGAAATATACCTGGGCAGGGCAGTTCAGGCTCCTTTCGCAGTGTCGCTGACCCAGGCAAGGTAGTCCGGAAGGCCTCCCACGATGGGAAGTGCAATGACCTCAGGAACAGTGTAGGAATGCATTTCCCGAACCCTGCTCATGATCCGGTCCAGGAGGGCTGATCTGCTTTTGCAAACCATGAGCGATTCGGCAGCTTCCCGGGTTCCGCCTTCCCAGAAGAAGATTGACGTGACGGCGGAAATGATATTGGCACAGGCGACCAGATGTTCCTCGACCAATGCCCGGCCGATCCGCTGCGCTTCTGCTTCCGACGAGGTAGTGATCAGGATAACGATTTCATCAGCCACGCTGCCCTCCCGTACTCAGGCTTCATCAGAATTTCATCGCACCCAGACCCTTGAGATCCAGCACGAGAAGATACTGCACCTCGCCGGGCTTGGTGATGTACGACAGCCCCAGGCCCCAGCATTGAGATCCGTAATGGGCCTTATATTCCTGCTGCGTCGTCTTCCGGTTCTCCACGTCCCGCCATACCTGGCCATGGAACTCCCAGGGTGAAACCGTGAATCCCAAACCCGCGATCAGGAACTGTGTGCGAGGATCGCGCAGGTACCGCCGTGACAGATCCGCCTGGACCGTCTCTCCCTTGACCATCACGGTCTCCGATGAGGAAGTGATCCGGTCCGTATAGGTATTGTAATTGGTCGCCGCCGAGACGGTAAGCACCTTGGGTGTCTTGACGAAGAGTTCCGCCAGAAAATCCGACCGCGTCTGCCCGCCGGCGGCGTCGTGGTTTCTCGCCTCATTGATGTCGTAGGACTGGGAGATCCGGAACACGAGGGGATCGAAGGTCCGGAAACCGGCGGCATCCTTGTACCGGGCGGTCAGCCGGTTGATCAGGGCGACGGTGACCTTGTTCTGCGCCTTTACGTCGTCGGAAGCGGTCAACAGCGGAATGTCGCTCTGCTCCACTTTAGGGATGTACAGATAGGAAACCGTCGGCTCAATGGAATGTCGCATGCGGCCGAATCCCGCGTCTTCATCTTTGCCGAAGACCTGCGAGATGCGCGTGTTGAGATCGGCGCCGGCGTATACGTATTTCCGCTCCGATGGCTCCACGGAAGAAGCGCTGCGATCATAAAATGTGGCCCGCCCTCCTGCACGGGGAGTGAAACTCAGCCCGTCGATGCCCATCGTCGTCTTGAGTTCCGGTTGAAAATCCGCGCGCCGGATGTTGTCGCCCTCGCGGGCGGTAAAATTGGCAGCTGATCCGTCGAAGGAGAGATAGAGGGGGCCGGCAAGGTTCTCGCTCAGGATGGTGTACCGGAGTTCCGGCACGGTCTGGACGGTCTTGTCATTGGGCTGACTCAGGTCAGTCGTATACTGGCCGAGCAGGTAGAGCGTCGCGGTCGTCCAGCGCTCGACATAGAATACGTTGGAATCCACATAGGGCCTCGACGTCAGGTCAAGCTTCTTCTCCAGCTCGCGGAAGTAGTTCTGATCGCTCACCAGGTTGATGTCGGCGCGGAAGGACAGATCCTCGGCGAACTCCTCGCGGTGCTGGAACTGCAGCTCCCAGAGGTCATCCACGCCATGGAGCCGGTCGAAGTAATTGGCGAAGAACCTGCCGTCGGAATCCCGCGAGTTGACATACCGGTATTCGACCCCGGTGCCGTGTCCCAGGCGCGACCGGTAATCCGACGTGAAGGTCATGTCCTGGTAGTCCGAGATCGCCCAGAAGAAGGTATTTTTCAGCAGGAACCCGTCGCGGCTGCTGTAGCCGATCTCGGGCAGCAGGAATCCGCTCTGGCGCCGGACGGGGAAGAGGAAGTAGGGCGTATACAGCACCGGCACGCCCCCCATCTCGAAGGTCACACCGCTGCCCGTGGCGTAGCGGTCCATGTCCAGGTCGATCTCCCGGGCTCTGATCAGCCACTCGTCCTGGTCGCAGGTCGTGAACTGCCCGTTTTCCACGTGGTACACGCCCTCGGATTTTCGTTCGATGCGCTCGCCCTTGAGGTGATAGTTCTCCTTGCCCATGAACAGGCTGCCGTTCACAATGACGCCGGCGCGCGTGTCCGTGTTGATCTCCACCCGGTCGGCCATGAGCACGTCGCCCTTTTCCGACAGGTAGACATTGCCTTCGGCCACGGCTTCGCCGGTCTTGTTATTGAGCGTGATCTTGTCGGCTTCGACGCGGATATCCTTTTGCTCGATCCGCACATGCCCTTCGGCGCGGTAAATGTCATTGGTCCGGTCGTAGTCCAGCTTGTCTGCGGTCACCGAGACGGGAACGCGGGTTGGGGGCGGCGGCGGCTCATCGGCCCGCGCCTGGCCCGTTGCGCCTGAGGCAAGCGCGGCAGCAAGAACGGAATATCGGAGCGTTCTCCAGATCATGAGAGGCGGCCTGCATCCGTTGCTGCCGGAGCCGGCGCGATCATCCTTTCAACTGGCGGAGCGACGCGCCGGCATCCTTCACCAGCACCGCCCGCGCATCGCCGACCGTATAGAGGGAACCCGTGATGACCACGAGGTCGCCGGGTCCCGCTTCGGCGGCTGCCTGCCGCACCGCCTGTTCAACCGTGCCTGCGGAGGCCACGTCCCCGTGCAACTGCTTGACCTGTGCGGCAAGAGAGGACGCGTCCATCGCCCTCCCGTAGGACGGCGCGGTGACGATCACGCGGTCAGCGAGCGGGACGAGCCGTTCAATGATCCCGCGCCAATCCTTGTCCCTCAGGATTCCCAGAACCAGCACCAGCGCACGATAGTGCGGCTTCATTTCGGAGAGAGCGTCGGCAAGCACTTCCGCTGACGCGGGGTTGTGAGCGCCGTCCAGATACACGTCGGGACGCTCGCTGACCCGTTCGAGCCGGCCTTCCCACCGCGCACCGGCCAGCCCCTTCGCAAGCGCGTCGTCGGAAACCGGCAGGCGGCTTCCCGCGGCTTCGAGCGCAGCGAGCGCCAATGCGGCATTGTCCACCTGGTGCCGTCCGGTCATGCCGATGGCGAGATCGCGGCGCGTTGTTCCGGTCCCGCGGTAATCCATCCGCTGCTCCCTGCCCCCGATGGTCCGTCGAGCGTCGAAATCCCGGTGCAGCACGTAGACCGGGCTTCCCTGGCGAAGCGCTTCTGCCTCGATCACCCCGAGAGCTTCCTGCTGAACCGCGCCCGTCACGACCGGCACGCCGGGCTTGATGATCCCCGCCTTCTCTCCGGCGATCTCTTCGATCGATTCTCCCAGGAACTCGGTATGTTCCAGGTCGATGTTCGTAATAACCGAAACCAGCGGCGTTACCACGTTGGTCGAATCGAGCCGTCCTCCCATCCCCGCCTCAACCACGGCGCAGTCGATCCCTTCCTCGGCGAAGTAGGCAAAAGCCAGGGCCGTCGTCACTTCGAAAAAGGTGGGAGAGACTTCCCCGTTTCCGCCGGCATCCGGCAGGCCGCTGATGAGCCCTCGCAGGCGATCGGCAAGCTCGACGACCCGGGACTCGGCGATGGGAACGCCATTGATGCGGATCCGCTCCGTAAAGCTGACGAGATGCGGTGAAGTATACAGGCCGACACGACGGCCGCCGGCAGCGAGGATCGACGCCAAAAACGCCGATGTCGATCCCTTGCCGTTCGTGCCCGCCACATGGAGGGAGGCAAAGCGCCGCTGGGGATTGCCCAAAAGGTCCATCAACAGAAAACTGTTGGACAGGCCGAGCTTGATCCCGTGCTTCTGAAGGCCGAAGAGATATGCGATCGTTTCGTCGTAAGACATGACACACCGGTGGTCACTGCGCCGGCGATGCCGCGGTATCCGCCGGTTTGCTCGCCGGCGCGGCGGCAAGGGGGGCGGGGGCAGCCGGCGTCGGGGGCGGCGGTGCCGGAGAAGGCACCGGCGCCGGCCGGGCAGCGGCGGTTTTCAGACGGATCACGAAGGGAACCATATCCCCGCCGCCGATATTCGTCAATCGGGAGCGTTTGAACGAAACCGCTCCTGCATCCTTGACGCGACTGACAAAGGTGGAGAGCTCGTCGGCAGACAGGCTGCCCGAGATATCTCTCACCGCCTCGCTGAACAGGTGCGACCGCAGCACGGCGTGCTCCCGCAGGACATCGTTGATCTTTCTGATGCTCGCTTTTTCATGCTCGCGATCGATGGTGATGACGACCTCCAGCGGTTTCGCCGCAGGAACAGCGGACGCCGCGGCATGCGGCGCTTTCTCCGGTTCCGCTGCCTTGGCGACCTGCTGCAACGTCGGCGTTGCGGCCGTGGCCGGAGCAGGCCGTGATTCGGAAGCCGGCGTTGTGGTCCCGGGATCGAGCCGTTCCAGGTCGGGATCGTGCAGAAAGGGGTGGATGATATAGATCTGGAAGGCGGCAAGGGCGCCAATGATCGCTGCCAGCCAGAGCGGCCGGAAGAACAGCCGCGGGAGCCAGGAGAAGCGAGCGAACCCCTGCCTGACCGATCCGGCGATCCCACCTGCCGGTTCGATTTCTCTCAGGAAATGCCGGGTCTCATGGATCCGGCGAAGGGCGTCGTATTCGGACCGGCAGACCGGGCAATGTGCGAGATGGCGCTCGATCCTGCGCTGCTGGATCTTGAACACATACCCCTTCAGGTACCGTTCGAGGTTTGTCCGCGTGTACTCACATTCCTGTTTCATAGGTTCCCTGTTCCCCTGTTCACGCGCCGCCGACCTTCACCTGTTCGGCGGCCAGCGATCCTTCGCCCAGAAAAAGCTTTCCCACCTTCTCGAACCGGGCCGGCGTGTCGGTGACAAAGTATCTCCTCACGACGCCTTCATCGCTCCCCGCTTTCTTCCAGTTGAGCTTTTCCAGGACCGACCGCACCTCGGCGGCGGTCTCCGTTGCCGAATCGATGAGCGTGATGTCGCTGCCCATGATCTTGGAGATCACCGGTTTGAGGAGCGGATAGTGCGTGCATCCCAAAACGAGGGTGTCGATGCCGGTTCCCCGGAAAGGGCTGAGATAGCGGCCGGCGACGAGCTCGGCCACATCGTTGTCTACCCACCCTTCCTCGGCCAGGGGGACGAAGAGGGGGCAGGCGATGCTCGTCACCTCAGCGCGGGGAAGCATGGCGCGGATCGCCCGCTCATAGGCCCCGCTGGCGATCGTCGCTTCGGTGCCAATGACCCCGATCCTGCCGGACCGCGTCGCCGCCGCCGCGGCCCGCGCTCCGGGCTCAAGCACCCCGATGACCGGCAGCGGGAACTCGCTCTTTACCGCATCGAGGCTGATGGCCGATGCCGTGTTGCATGCAACAACCAGCATCTTGATCTCCTGGGAAAGGAGAAAGCGCGTGTTCTCAAAGCTGTACCGCGTCACGGTCTCGGGTGACCGGATTCCGTAGGGAACACGGGCCGTGTCGCCCAGATAGATCGTATTCTCCTCGGGCAGGACCCGTATGAGCTCGCTGAGCACGGTCAGTCCGCCGATGCCCGAATCGAAGATGCCGATCGCTTTTTGCATGGAACCGGGAACGATCCTTTCGCGGGGAGTCCTTATCGCTGCCGCCTGACAAGATCCGTCCGCTTCCCGAGGGGACGCATCACGTCGATATGCCCGGCCAGTGTCTGCGCTTCGCGGCCGTCCACGAGCAGCCGGACCTGGCGGATCTCGGAAAAATTTCCGGTCAGGCTGTTCACCAGCGCATAGACGGCGAGGATCTCGTCTGCGGCGGATGCGCGGATGTCCTTCTGCCCTGCCGGAATGAGATCGAGAAACGCTGTCCCCGATCCGTCGAAGAACAGCGATCGGAGCCGCAACGCGCCCAGCACGGGCAGGCGGCCCGCCCCCTCGGCTGCCAGAAGCGCCGTCACCGCGTCCCGCGCCACGACCTGCGCGTCGGGATCGCGTTTCACGGTCACGACAAGGGGATCGAGCGCGCCGTCATGCGGAAGATAGAGCGTCAGGGAGAGCGGTTCGTCGGGTCTGGCCGGCGGCGCCGGTGCCGGAGCGGTCTGTTGCGGAAGCGCTGCGGGCCGCTCCATTCCGACCGCATACCACCAGTACGCACCCGCAATCGTTGCCGCCACAAGCACGCCGAAAACGGTCATGAGCGAAACGCCGGCGCCCCGCTTATCGCTTCTCGCGGACATACTGTTCAATCCCCCGTGCGATCGCCTCGGCCATCCGCCCCCGGTGCTGACCGGCGCCCACCTCGATCATCACCGCTGCCGCGTCAACGGGCCGCAGGACGGCCAGG
The DNA here is from genome assembly GCA_021814615.1 of Nitrospirota bacterium. Taxonomy (GTDB): domain Bacteria; phylum Nitrospirota; class UBA9217; order UBA9217; family UBA9217; genus JAKAHZ01. The sequence continues at coordinate 6,401 of JAKAHZ010000154.1, forward strand.
GGGGCCTGCTCCGGTTCGCTGTCGTCTTTCCCCGCGATGCTCCGCGCAAGCACCCTGCCGAGCCTGCCGCTTTCAGCGGCATGGCGGGTCTGCTGCGCACCCCAGAGCTGCTGCTGCTGCTCCGACTCGGCGTCGAAACCGAGAAATCCTCCCCCGCCTGCAGGCATGGCTGTTCCCGCTCCCTCGTCCAGGTCTTCAATGAACACCCGCGTTTCGCTTCCCGTTCCCTGATGCAGGCTGATAAAGACGGTCGCAGCAGAAGCATTGGCAAAGGCAGCGCGTTCGTCAAGCGGCAGGGCATGGTCCTGCTCCCGCGTGAGGAGCGCCACGGGCCGTTCCGCAGCGCGGCGAAGCAGCTTTCGCACCGCCGATGCCAGGTCGAGCATAAGCATCTTCTCGACCCCCTGGCCGGTCACGATGCCCGTATCGACGCCTCCGTGGCCGGGATCGATCACGACCACCGGTGCGGTCCCGGCCGCCGGCGCCGGCTGGACGGCAGCGCCGCGAGCAATGTCGACGACGATGCGGTCGGGGCCGCGCAGGACAAAATCCCGCGCATCGCCCGCGCCGGACTCCAGATGGATGACGATCCCCGATGTCCCTCCCGCCTGCCGGATCTCCAGCCCTCCCACGACGCCGTCCTTGATCTGCGGCAGGTTCTGCTGCACGAGATGGAACGGCACGCCATAGGAGCTGAAGTAGAGGGATCGGCCGTCGCCGGAGCGCGTCATCACGTAAGGCGCTGCGGTCTCGGTCTCGAACACAACGCGCGTGAAGGTGGCGTAGGTGAAGTATCGGATCGCCTTGACCGTGAGAGGCTTCTCCGAGATCGGA
>JAKAHZ010000155.1 GCA_021814615.1 Nitrospirota bacterium
AACGCGAAGGCAACCGCCAGGAACTGGATCGTCCGGATGCTGAAGGCGATCGTTCCTTTCAGCACGCCGTAAAGGATCCCGCCCACCCCCGCAAGCATGATCAGCACCGCGATGATCTCTACTGCATATCTCCAGCCCATGAGAACCCCCTTTTTCAAGAAGCATGTGCGGCCCATTATAAGTAAGGGGCGGGAAAATGTCAAAAGGAGCTTCGGAAATTGCTTTAACCGCTCCGTGAGTGCTGGTATAATGTGACGAAAAAAGGAGCATCCCATCACCCAAGTCCTCTATCCATTCGGGCTGATCGTTGCCGCGGGGTACCTCTGGAGGTTCTTCGAGCCCGGCGGAATCGACCGGCACCGCGTCCGGCACGCGCTGAATATGGCGGTGCTCCATTTCTTTCTGCCGGCGCTGGCCTTCGGGCTCATTGCCACGGCCAAGGTTGACCGGAGCTTTATCGCCGTGCCGCTTGTCGCTGCCGCGGTCACGCTCTTCTGCCTGGGCCTGGGCTGGGTCCTCTACCGCCGGCTGCCGTGGTTCCGGACGGCGCCACGGGCGGCAGTCGGCGTGCTGCTCCTGTCCGCGGCTTTCGGCAATGTGACCTATCTCGGGCTCCCGGTGATCACCGAGATCCTGGGCAGCAGGTTCGGCTATGTTGCGATCCTCTATGACCTGCTGGCGTCGACGCCGGTGCTCCTGACCGTGGGCATGCTTACGGCTGCGCGGTACGGGAGCGGCGCAGCGGTCTCGCTGGGGGCGTCGCTCACGCGGGTGCTCAAGCTCCCGCCGCTCTGGGGCGTGGCACTCGGCATCGTGAGCCACGGGTTGCCGCTGCCGAAGCCCGTTCTCGACGCGGCGCAGATGATGGGCAGGGCCGTGATCCCGGTGATGATCTTCACGGTGGGGCTTGCTTTGGATTTCCGGGACATCCGGCGGCTGCCGGTAGCCGTGCCAGCCCTGGCGGTGAAACTGCTGCTCGCGCCGGTTCTGGTCTGGCTCTTCGCCCGCATGGCCGGGCTGAACGGCGAGGTCCTGCGCGCCGTGGTGATCGAAGGGGCCATGCCGGTGATGGTGCTGTCGCTCGTGCTTGCCGACGAGTTCGAGCTCGACGTGCCGCTGGCAGCTGCCTGCATCGCGGCTTCCACGGTGGCGTCGTTCTTTACGCTGCCGATAATGATGAAGATGTTGTTCTGAAAATGACGGCAGATCGAGAACCAAGACTGATTATCACACGAAGTCACGAAGAGAAAGGATTTCTTTGTGATCTTCGTGGCTTTGTGAGAGCGCGGATTGTTCTTTATCCAGGAGTATGAGGTCATATCATGCTAGAACACAAACACGACGAACACTGCGGCCACGACCATGATCATGAACATGGCCACGGTCACGAGCACGAACACGGGGAGCACGAGCACGGACTGGTTGCCGTGACCATCGAGCTCGAGGACGAGCATATCCCCGCTCTGGACGAAGTCGCTGCCGAGCTCACGAAAGAGCTGAAGCAGCCCTGGGATCGGGGAGCAGTTGTTCGGCTCGCGCTCTCCGAGTTCTTCTCCCGGCGGGGGAAGATCACGTAATAAGCCGACAAGGTGACAAGGTGAAAACCCTGCTTTGCTCTTTTCGCCCGGTCGCAGGCTCGCCTTGTCCGATTTAAAACCATGGCCTACGCTGTTCGCACTCAGAAAGAGCTGATCGACATCCACGTCCACGGCGCGGAGAAGTACGACACACTCACGCGCAGGCAGGACGACGTGCTGCGGCTCGCCGATATCCACGGGAGCCGGGGCACGGGAAGCATCCTGCCCACGGTCTATCCCGGCACGGTGGAGGACATGCGCGCGAACATGACCGCCATCCGCCGGGCCATGGCCTCCCAGTCCTCGGGCGCAACGATCCTGGGCGTCCATCTCGAAGGCCCCTTCCTCAATCCCGGCCGCGCGGGTTCCCTCGACAAGAAGAGCTTCCTCGATCCGTCGAAGAAAACGCTGCGCGAACTCGTGGACGGGTTCGAGGACCTGATCAGGATCGTTACCGTCGCGCCCGAGCTTTCCGGCGCGCTTGCGGTGATCGAACTCTGCCGGGAGAAGGGCTTCCTGGTCCAGATGGGCCATAGCGACGCCACCTTCGAGCAGGCCGAGGAGGGCAAGCAGGCCGGCGCCACGGGCATCACGCACATCTTCAATGCCATGCGCGGCTTCCATCACCGCGAGCCGGGCCTCGCCGGATTCGGGCTCATGGACGACGACATCTACGTGGAAGTGATCGCCGACCTCGTGCATCTCCACCCGCAGAGCCTCAAGATGGTCTTCGAGATGAAGCGGCCCGACCGGATCATCCTCGTGTCGGACTCGGTGAAAGGCGCGGGATGGGGCAAAGGCGCCATCCGCGGTCCCGGCGGCGTGCTGGAGGGGAGCGGCGTGTCGCTCATGGATTGCGTCAAGAACCTGATCTCCCTGGGCATGCACCAGGACTGGGTCCTGCAGTTCGCCTCGGACAACCCGAAGCAGTACCTTGGAATAACGGAGATCTGAGCGGTTGCGGAGTGCGGCGTCAATGGCGACAGCGCATTGCCGTTCTGCATTCCCCGCCCTCTTCTGGATTCTGACTCCTGGCTCCTGACTTCTTACTTTATGAAACTCGTCCGCCTTTTCATCTTCGACCTCGACGGCACGCTCGTGGACACCCTCGAGGACATCACCGCCTCGGTCAATTACACGCTGACCAAGCTCGGCAGGCAGCCCCTTGCCATGGACCAGGTGCGGCGATTCGTGGGCGACGGCCTGACGGCGCTGCTCACCCGGGCCTTGGGAGACCGGCAGGAATTCCTTGCCGATGCCGAGGGGATCTACACGGTCCATCACAGCAGGAACCTGTCGGTGCGCTCGAAACTCTATCCGGGCGTGGCGGAAACGCTGGAGCAATTCGGCAGCATGCCGATGGCCGTGGTGAGCAACAAGACGAAGGATTTCGTCCAGCCCCTCCTGGACAATCTGGGGATCGGGCGCCGTTTCCGCATGGTCCTCGGCGCAGACTCGGGCCTGCCGCTGAAGCCCGCGCCGGATGCGTTGTTGCACATCATGCGGACCCTGGGCGTTCCCGCGGAAGACACGGTCATGGTCGGCGACGGCACCACGGATATCCGCGCGGGCAAGGCCGCCGGCATCGCCACCTGCGCCGTGACCTACGGGTTCCGGTCGGAAGCAGAGCTCCGGCAGGCCGGGCCGGACCAGGTGATCCATGCCTTCGGTGAGTTGAAGAACTTCTTTCGGGCGCAAGGCTAGAAGCTGGCGTCTCTCGCAGAGCTCGCAAAGGTCGAGAAGGAAGACCTCAGACTCGTCTTTGCGGGCTTGGCGGGAAACCAGAATCGCTGTTGCCTTCCCTGCGTTCTCAGCGTCTCTGCGAGAGAAACGATTCAAAAGCCGGAGAGATGATTTCTTCGAGCCTTCGTGTCTTCGTGGCAGGCCGGTTTGGTTCGTATCCGACATGACGAACATCTTCGACAATGCGCACTACATCAAGCCCGAGCGGCTCTCGATCCTGCTCAAGATCGGGCTGCGCCTCACCGCCGAGCGCGACCTCGAACGGCTCCTCCGGATGATCATCGAGGAGACCACGGCGGTCATGGAGGCGGAGCGGAGCTCGCTCTTCCTCGTGGACCGGGAGAAGGATGAGATGTGGGCGAAGATCGCCCAGGGCGTCGATACCGCGGAGATACGCTTTCCCGTGGGCACGGGCATTGCCGGGACCGTGGGCAAGACCGGCGAGATCATCAACATCGCCGACGCTTACGCGGACCCGCGCTTCAATCCCGCGATCGACAAGCGAACGGGCTTCCGCACGAAGAGCATCCTCTGCGTTCCGCTCCGGAACATGCAGGGGGCGATCATCGGCGCCGTGCAGGTGCTGAACAAGCGGAGCGGCGCCTTTTCCGCAGACGACGAGTCGCTCCTGACCGCGCTCGCCTCCCAGGCGGCCATTGCCCTGGAGAATGCCGACCTCTATCGGAAGCTGAGAGAGCTGAACAGCACCCTGGAGGAGAAGGTGGAGGAACGGACCGCGGACCTCGTGGCCGCGAATGAGCGCCTGTCCATCCTGAACCAGGAACTGGAGCAGATCTCGATCACCGACGGCCTGACGCAGGTCTTCAACCGCCGCTTTTTCATGGAGCGCATCCGGCAGGAGGTGAAGCGCGTCAGCCGCTACGGCTCCTCGGCCTCGCTCCTCATGATCGACATCGACTACTTCAAGAAGGTGAACGACACCTACGGCCATCTCGCCGGCGATGCCGTGCTGGCCGGGGTTGCCGGGCTCATCAAGGGAAAGCTGCGGGAGACGGACGTGCTCGCCCGCTACGGCGGAGAGGAATTCGTGCTGATCGCCACGCCCATGGAGAACAACGGGGCCGCGGTCCTGGCCGAGCGCATCCGTGACATGGTCGAGAAACACACCTTCCGCCACGAAGGCCGCGATATCAAGGTCACCATCAGCATCGGCGTCAGCTCCTGGAGCCCGGCGATCAGGGAGAACTATGACGAGCTGGTCCGCCTCGCCGACGGCGCGCTGTACGCGGCCAAGGAGGACGGCCGGAACCGCGTGCGCGTCGCCCGGATTTAGGCTTTACACGCTACGGTTGATTGATTTATTATGAATGAACTTCACCACGGAGACAGGGAGAAAACGATGCCGGATTCCGCCTTTCTCCTTGTCTCTCTGCATCGGTGGTTCATTTTTCTTATGTTGAAGTAAAGGAGTTCCCATGTCCCATCCCCATGCAACCAAACCGCCCCAGGGCCATCCTGCCGGATATCCCGGCGGCCACCCCGGGGGCGACGGCAAGGAAAAGAAATACCTTCCCCGGCTGATCGCCTGGGAGACGACCCGGAGCTGCGTGCTGAACTGCGTCCACTGCCGCGCTGCGGCAAAGTACGGGCCCTATCCGGGCGAACTGGACACTGACGCCGCATTTGCGTTCCTCGACGACGTGAAGTCCTTCAGCGATCCTATCATCATCCTCACAGGCGGCGAGCCCATGATGCGCAAGGACATCTACGACATTGCCAAGCACGGCACCAAGCTCGGCCTCCGCATGGTCATGGCGCCCTGCGGCCTGCTCGTGACCGAGGAGCTGGCGCAGAAGATGAAAGACTCGGGCATCATGCGTGTGTCGCTCTCCATCGACGGCCTGACCGCGAAGCAGCATAACGAGTTCAGGCGCGTGGAAGGCGCCTTCGAGAGCGTCATGAAGGCCATCGAGAACTTCAAGAAGGTGGGCATGGAGTTCCAGGTGAACACCACCATCACCAAGCACAACGTGAAGGACCTGCCGGCCCTGCTCGACATGGTGATCAAGCTCGGCGCCGTCGCGTACCATCCCTTCCTGCTCGTGCCCACGGGCCGCGGCAAGGAGCTGATCGACCAGGAGATCCCGCCTGAGGAGTACGAGAAGACGCTCAAGTTCTTCTACGAGATGCGCGACAAGACGCCGATCCAGTTCAAGCCCACCTGCGCGCCCCACTATTACCGCATCTTCCGCCAGGGCGAGAAGGAAAAGGGCAGGACCGTGACGCCCGAGTCCCACGGCTTCGACGCCATGACCAAGGGCTGCATGGGCGGACAATCTTTTGCCTTCGTGTCCCATGTGGGCAAGGTGCAGATCTGCGGGTTCCTCGAGGAAGAGGCAGGGGACATCAAGAAGGAGAAGTTCTCGAAGATCTGGAACGAGTCCACGCTCTTCAAGGAAATGCGCGACCTGGACCACTATCACGGCAAATGCGGCATCTGCGAGTACCGCCGGGTCTGCGGCGGCTGCCGCGCCCGGGCCTATGCCATCTCGGGCGACTATCTCGCTGCCGAGCCGTTCTGCACCTATGAGCCGGTGAAGGCGAGAAAGTAGCACTGATCCGATCGTGCAAAAGGGCTGATGACCTCAGCCCTTTTTCTATTGGACAATAAGCAAACGAGCAAAACCCGTTCTCTGCAGAGAACGCAGGGAAGGCAAAGCGATTCTGGTTTCTCGCAAAGCGCGCCAAGTCCGCAAAGAACAGCAGAACGTCTTGAAGTATCGGTTTCGGTTCTGAGGTTTCCTCCGCGACCTTTGCGAGCTCCGCGAGAGACGCCGTTGCGTTTATCCGTCCTTTTTGTCCTGCGGGAAACCGGGTTTCTCCTTGCCTTTTGCCGCTTTTTGGTGTACCTTCGTTCTTGCATTCCTGAACAAACCAGCAAAGAACCAATTCAATCTGCCGCAAAGACATAAGGCGCTCAGAATACAGGTTTCAAGGGTATCTTCGTGCCTTCGTGTCTTTGCGGCGAAGCGGTTTCCCAGGACTATTCAGCCCCGAGGGGCTCAGCTTTCAGGAGGGATGACATGGAAACGGTTTCGTGGAAGGATATCGGTCTGGTCAATACCCGCGAGATGTTCAAGCAGGCAATGGCGGGCAAATACGCCATCCCGGCGTACAACTTCAACAACATGGAGCAGCTGCAGGCCATCGTGATGGGGTGCGTTGAATCCAAATCGCCCTTCATCCTGCAGGTCTCGAGCGGCGCGCGGAAGTATGCCAACCAGACGCTCCTCCGCTTCCTGGCCATGGGCGCTGTGGCCATGATCAAGGACGCCAATTCGCCGGTGAAGTTCGCGCTGCACCTGGACCACGGCGACACCTTCGAGCTCTGCAAGTCCTGCATCGACTCCGGTTTCTCGTCGGTCATGATCGACGGATCGCACCACTCCTACGAGGACAACATCAAGGTCACGAAGCAGGTGGTCGAATACGCCCATCCCCGCGATGTGACCGTGGAAGGCGAGCTGGGCGTGCTGGCCGGCATCGAGGATGCGGTGGTGGCGGACAAATCCACGTACACCAAGCCCGAGCAGGTCGAGGACTTCGTGAAGAAGACCGGCGTGGACTCCCTGGCCATCTCCATCGGCACGTCCCACGGCGCCATGAAGTTCAAGCCCGAGCAGTGCACCCGCGATTCCCGCGGCGTGCTCGTGCCGCCGCCGCTCCGCTTCGATATCCTGCAGGAGATCGAAAAGCGCATTCCCGGGTTCCCCATCGTTTTGCACGGCGCGTCGTCGGTGGTCCCCGAGTATGTCCAGATCATTAACTCCAACGGCGGCAAGCTCAAGGATGCCGTGGGCATC
>JAKAHZ010000156.1 GCA_021814615.1 Nitrospirota bacterium
CCAAGGTCTTTCGCCGGGCCATTGAACGCCAGATCACGGTGAAAAAGTACATCTCCGAGAAGATCGCCGCGGGGATCGCGGATCCTGCCCGGGCCGACGAGGCGGTTGACCGGTGGCTGCAGGAAAGCATGAAGCGCGCAACGGTGCGCATTGCCCTTGCGGAGGAAGCGCCCCAGGCGGGCTGCGGTAACTGTCAGCATGCTGCCGGTCAGCATGACTGCGGCATGCAGAAGGGCGGTCCTGCATCGGGGGGACGGGCTGCCCAGCAGACAGCCGAGGCGGAACGCGCTGCGAAAGCGTTCTGGCAGGAACGTCACCACGGCGAAAACATAGAAACGCGGGCAAAGGATTTCGGCTGCCATGTCCAGGTGGAAATGGTCAAAGGCGGCAAGGTCGTCGCGTCGCTCCGATATCAGAACGGAAAGATCACGGAACAATAGTCGCGTAAACGATCAAGGGATCGAGATATTAACTCAGGAGGATCGACATGTCAGTATGCAGCAAGTGCGGTGGCGAGATGAGGGAAGATGCGAAGTTCTGCAAAGCCTGCGGCAGCGGAACGGCCGGCGCGGAAGAGAAGAAGGCGCGGGTGCTTGCCGGCGAGCAGAAGGGAAAGAGCACCTGGCTCATTGCCGGAGTCGTTGCGCTTTTGATTCTTACCGGCGTTGCGGTGATGGCCATGAACAAGAAGTCCATGAGCGGCATGATGAAGGTGCAGGCCGTTCGCGACGGAGCCCCCGAGACATCCTATGCGCCCATTACGGCCGAAAACGGCGAGGTGCGGATCGCCCTCGACACGCTTCAGGGGTCCAAGGCGAACTACTACATCTACAAGGACGGCGATAAGACGATCAAGTTCTTTGTGCTCAAGGCATCGGACGGCACGGTGCGCGCCGCGCTCGACGCCTGCCAGGCCTGCTACCACGCCAAGCTGGGGTACCGGCAGAACGGCGAGACCATGGTCTGCAACAACTGCGGCATGGGATTCAAGTCCACGGACGTGGGCATCGTGACCGGCGGATGCAGCCCGATCCCCGTGGAGAAGAAGACGGACGGCAAGATGCTGATCGTCAAGGCCTCGGACCTGGTGTCGGGCGCGAAGTATTTCTAGAACAAGGACGACGCAACAGCATTTCCACCGCGAAGGCGCGAAGAGCGCGAAGGGAAGCGAACAAACAGCAGGTGATCATTGCTTTCTTCGTGACCTTCGTGTTCTTCGTGGTACAACAGCGTTATCTCTCGGAGTAAAAGATTCCATGCGACTCATCGATATCGCCGTCAACAACCTGCGCAGGAAAAAAGGCAGGACCTTCTTCCTTGTTTCCGGCCTGGCGCTTGGCATCAGCGCAGCGGTCGCCCTCACCTCGGTGGGGGACGCCATGAACCGCGAGGTGATGCACACGCTCGACGAGTTCGGCGCCAACATCCTCGTGCTTCCCGCTTCGGAGGACCTGCCGCTTTCCTACGGCGGCATGACGGTCTCCGCCGTGAACACCGGGGGCAGAACGCTCACGGTCGAAGACGCAAAGAAGGTCAAGACGATCAAGAATCACGCGAACATCAGCACGGTGGCGCCCAAGCTGCTCGTGGTCTCGGAGGTGAAAGGGACCAAGGTCATGGCAGCGGGCGTGGATTTCAATGCCGAGTTCAAGCTCAAGAAGTGGTGGCGGGTGGCGAACGGGATGCGTCCCGCAGACCAGGCCGACGTGCTCGTGGGCAGGGACGCGGCGGCAAAGCTCGGCATCGCTCCCGGCGACAGCATCCGGCTCGGCACAGGCGCGTTCACCGTTTCCGGGATCCTTGCGGGAACCGGTTCCCAGGACGACAACCTGATCTTCGCCGACCTGCCGCTGATCCAGCAGCGGTTCAACAAGGGGAACACCATCAGCCTGGTGGAGTTGTCGGCGCTCTGCACGGGCTGCCCCATCGAGGACATGGTGAACCAGGTGAACAGCGTGCTGCCGGGCGCAAAGGCGGTCGCGGTCAAGGAAACCGTGGAGCTCAAGATGCAGGCCATGCATTATTTCCACCGGTTCTCGCTCGGCATTTCGCTCCTGCTCCTGATCGTGGCGGGCATGATCATCTTCTTTGCCATGACCGCATCGGTGAAGGAGCGGGTGCAGGAGATCGGTCTGTTCCGGGCCATCGGGTTCCGCACGGGCCACATCATCCAGGTGCTCCTGATCGAAGCCTTCTTCGTGAGCCTTCTCGCGGGTATCGTTGGCTATGCGGTAGGGTCCATTGCGCCGCGCTTCATTGCGCCCTATCTCATGAGCGCGTACCATCTCGATTTCGTCGTTGACCCGGTGATGGCCATGGGCTCGATCTCCGCGTCGGTGGTCGTGGGGCTTCTGGCGAGCATCTACCCGGCGCTCAGGGCGGGGCGGCTCGATCCGATCGAGGCGCTCAGAACGCTCTGATCGAATGATCCGCGGGACGAACACAGAGCAGGAAGCATTTACCACGAAGGACACGAAGTACGCGAAGAACGGCTCAGGGCTGTTCTCTTCGTGACCTTCGCGATCTTCGTGGTGCGAAGGTTCTGATAGAGGGGTGTTCCATGTCTTTGATCGAACTGACTGATGTTGCGAAGAACTTCCAGGCGGGGGAAGAGAGCTATCCCGCCGTGCGCGGTGTGTCGCTCGGTATCGACAGCGGCGAGTTCGTGGCGATCATGGGACCGTCGGGCTCGGGCAAAAGCACGCTCCTTTCGCTCATCGGCGGACTGAGCCGTCCGACGGCAGGCACGGTTACGGTGGACGGCATTGATCTCGGCTCCCTCGGGCCGAACCGGCTCTCCGATTTTCGGCGGGAGTACCTGGGATTCGTGTTCCAGTCCTTCTATCTCGTGCCCTATCTCACGGCGATCGAGAACGTGATGCTGCCGCTCACGATCCAGCCGGGCATGAACGGAACCGCGAAGGATGCCGCCATGGACGCGTTGTCCCGCGTGGGCCTGGGGGCCAAATCGCTCCGTCTCCCTTCCCAGCTTTCGGGCGGCGAGCAGGAACGCGTCGCGATCGCGCGCGCGATCGTGAACAAGCCGCCGGTGATCCTGGCCGACGAGCCCACGGGCAACCTGGATACGAGGACGGGCGATCATGTGCTCGACATGATGCAGGAACTGCACAAGGAAGGCCGCACGATCATCATGGTGACGCACAATGCGGAGAATGCGAAGCGGGCGAACAGGACCATCGAGATCAGGGACGGGCAGGTGGTTGTGTAAGACGACCTTGACACAATTCGAAGCAATTCAAGCCACGGGGCAGGTCCTCGTGGCTTTTTTGTCGGGAAAACATCACATCAGGATGCGGATAAGTTTGGGTTTGATCCGTGTCAATCCGCGTTCATCCGTGTCCAGCATGCTTCAGTTTTTCAGGATCAATCTTTCCAGTACTTCGCTTTTTCGGGGAAGATCCACCGGATGCCGCCGCGGGGGTCGGGCATATCGCCGTTGTAGCGGGGAATGAGGTGGATGTGCAGGTGCAGGATGGTCTGGCCGGATGCAAGGCCGTCGTTCACGCCGATATTGAATCCGTCGGGCGAGAATTGCTTCAAGAGGTCCCGCCGCGCAGCCTGCACCGCATCCCAGAGGCTGGATACTTCTTCCCGGGTAGCATCGAAGATCGAGGCGATGTGGCGCCGGGGCAGAACAAGGGTATGGCCGGGCGAGACCGGCAGGGTGTCCCGCACGGTCATGGTCAATGCATCTCCGGCGATCAGCTTCGCCGGATCGAGCGAACAGAAGGGGCAGGAAAGCATAGGCTTCTCACCTGACATCTCCCTGCTTCCATTGTATCTCCATCACCGAATAATTCCATTCAAGCCTGCCCTTGGGCTGCGGGAGCGGCGGGAAGATGACTGGCTCTTCGATGTCCAGGGATTCCCGGGGAGGGATCTCCCGCTTCAGCACGACCGGGACGGCTGCAACGGTAGTCGCAGGACCGGTTGTCAGCACATCCTCCATGGTCACCTGGAGCCTGATCTCGGAAATGGAGTTCTTTTCCGATTTATTCCTCGCCCGGCCGATGAGCGTGAAGGTATTCTTGTCCTTGCCCGGCCGGAGCTGCAAACCGGGGAATGCCACGTCCTGCACCGCGGACTCCGATGCGCTCTTCCGCTGGTCCCGCAGACAGGCGGGGAGGGAGAGGGCAAGCACGAGGGAAAGCAGCATAAGAACGGTTGCGCGGAAAAGCAAAGCCATGTTCAACACAGTCCTTTCTGTCGACGATAACGAAATATCCGAAGGAATCGGGATGAAGTAAAGAAAGAAATCGCTAGGCCAAATGCTCTTCCCGGCGCACTGTGTCGGGCGAGAAGGCGGGCAGGCAGACGGCGATGTATTCCGCGCCGCCGGGAAGGGGCGTGCTGTACTGGACCCATTCATCCGCTTCAACGATGACCGCCTGGCCCGCGGAAACGTCCTGGACCCGGTCCTTCAGCCGTACGCGGAGCGTGCCGGCGAGGACCACCGTGTATTCCGCGAATTCCGGCCGCTGGCCCGGTTCGGACCATCCTTCCGGACTTTTCATGCGGGCGATGCTGATTGCGGATGTCCTGGAGGTGACGCGGCCGATATACTCTTCGATGCGCTTGGGCGGCGCGCCCGCCGCCTGGATCACGGTCGGAGCTTCGATGAATTTCATGGTACTCCTTTTCGATTAAGCCTGGGCCGGCGAAGGTCGCGGAGGGGCTGCGGGTTGTCTGCGGATTCAGAACTCGAACCGGAAACCGGCCAGGTAGCTGTTTCCGCCGAGATTGATCGATTCCTTCATCGCGTGGACCACCTCGATCTCGGCGAAGAGATAGGTGTGCTGCACGCCGTAGTCCAGGAACATGCTGTTCGCCGCGCTGGTGTCGATATTATCCAGGAGCATTTCGATGCCGCCGCGCCAGTGATAGCCGTCGGCTGAGCCGCGGATGATGCCGGAGTCCGTCGTTTTCTCGCGATAGTAGACGCGCGTGAACCCGCCGCCGATATAGGGCACGAAGAGCTGATCGCCGTAGAAGGCGGCACGGGCCAGCACAAAGAGGCTCACCGGCGCGACCTCATAGGTCACCTGGCCGGTCATGATGCCGTTGATCGGAGCATATTCGAATCCCCGGTCGCGGCTGTATCCTGCTTCCACACCGACTTCGAGCTGCCGCAGGAGCGTGAAGGCGAGCGAGCCCGCGTACCGCCCCATCATGGTGCTTCCGTAATAATCCTTCCAGTTGTCGATATCGGGATAGAACCTTCCGCCCTTGAATTCCAGGGACCACTGCGGGGGCTCCAGCCCCACATCGGCGGCAGAGGCCGCGGCCGGTATGGCGAGCAAGAGGAAGACGAGGAGGTGGCGCAGGAGCTTCATTTCCGAACCTCACGGGAAAGGGATGCGCCGATGCGCCTGCGGCGCCGGGCGATTCTGACCGGAACGATCACCCCGGATGCCGATGCGCCCAGGAACAGGGCAACGGACAGTGTCGGGGACAAGAGCATGAGCCAGGCGATTGCAACGAACGGCGCGAGCATCGCCTGCACGACAGGCCGGAGCCAGGCGTGGCCGTTCACGAAGGCGGCCCAGCGGGGAGAGGACGCATAGTACCACCGGACGAAGGAGCGTCCTGCGGTGGTGGAAAGAAGGAACCGGTCGCGGAAGGCGCGCAGGACCCTGACCGGGGAAGCGTCAGCTGAACCGTAGGCTGCCGTGGCGATGAAGCAGCCCGATTTGGGCAGAGCCGGATAGGCGACGAGCGGCTCGGGGATGCCGGTGACCTCGTTCGACAGGCCGCTGTCGCTGACCGGTCCGACGTGAACGGCTGTTTCGATCTGGGCGCTCTCGTACGATTGGCCGGGCACGGAGGTCTGCGCAGTGCTCGGCGTGTTATAGGCGGTGACGGCGAGGTAAAAGGTTTGCTGGGCGGTTGCGGATACGGCGATCTTGTAGGTCTGGCCGTTCGTCAGGCCTTCAAGGGTAGTTGATGTTGCCGTGCCGGCGTCGAGGGTGTTCTCCGACGTCGAGTTGATGCCGTAGTGGACGGAATAGGATGTCGCATTGGAAACGGCGGTCCACGAGAGTTCCAACGCTCCGTTCCTGGGATTCGGAGCTGAGACAACGGGCGGGCTTACGGCAAGGGTGGCGGTGCTCAGGCTGGCGAGCGTGAAAGTCGTGGTATTGCCTGCGTTGACCGGCGAGGTGAGCTGGTTTCCCGCGGCGTCCTTTGCATCCGTCCCGTTGTACACCCCCGACGCGTGGCCGTAATAGACCTTGTAGCCTTTCACGCGGTATTCCAAGTTTGCGGTCCAGGTGAGGGCGATGGTGTCGGGCGACGGCGCCGAGCTCGTGAGGCCGGCGACGGGCAGCGGGATCGTATCGGCGCCGGGACCGCCGTACGCGCCGATGTCGCTCGGCCCGTTGTCGTAGGAGCTGTCCTGGATGCTCGATGATCCCTGGTCGATGCAGGGCGACGATGAGAGGAGATGGAAGTCTCCGTTCGCGGCATTCACAAAGAGCGGATCGGGATTCGGAAAGGCCGTGTTCGGAATTGCGTTGGCTCCTGTGAATTCCCCGGACTGGGGAACGGGGTTGAAATCGTTGTTCGAGATGTTGGCTGCCGCGGTGGTCTGGATGTTCGCCGTATTGTTCGAGAAGATGTTGTTGGTGACCGACACGCTGTCCGAGTCGCGGATCACGGCCGTGCCGTTCAGATAGAAGGTGTTGTTCACGATGGAGTTGGCCGCCGTCGACTGGTTCGAGACCTGGATTCCCGCGGTGTTCTGCAGGAAAACATTGTTGTTGACGGAGACATTCGTTGCGTTTCCCGTGATGAGAATGCCTGTGGTGCCGCTGGAGAAGGTGAATTTCGAAATGCTCGTATTGATGACACCGCTGGCTGTGACAAGCACGCCTGTCCCCTGGATGATGGTCCGCGCCGTCTCCCGGCCCAGGACGGGGATATAGGACTTCAGCGAGATCCCGCCGGCCCAGGTCCCGGGTTCCACGACCACGGTGTAGGTGTTCAGCGGGTTGTTCGCCAGCTCCGTTGCCGCTGCGTCGATGGCTGCCTGGATGGTCTGGTACGCCGTGGTGGTA
>JAKAHZ010000157.1 GCA_021814615.1 Nitrospirota bacterium
GCAGTTGCTGTTAGCTATGAGCTAGCCGCTTGACTTCTTATACTGCGTGATCTTGAGGCCCGACTCTTTCAGCATCTCGGCAGCGAGCGCATCGGGATAACCGTCCTCGAAGACAACGTGCCTGACGCCGGCGTTGATGATCATCTTGGCGCAGATGCCGCAGGGCTGGTTCGTGCAGTAGAGCGTGGCGCCCTGGATGCTCGTGCCGTGCTTCGCCGCCTGGATGATGGCGTTCTGCTCGGCGTGCAGGCCGCGGCAGATCTCATGCCGCTCGCCCGAAGGGATGCCCAGCTGCTCGCGCAGGCAGCCGCGGTCGAGGCAATGCTCGATCCCCGACGGCGTGCCGTTGTAGCCCGTGGCAAGGATGTTCTTGTCCTTCACGATCACCGCGCCCACCTGCCGGCGAAGGCAGGTCGCCCGCTTCTTGACGAGGTGCGCGATCTCCATGAAGTATTCGTCCCAGGAAGGACGTTCGTGTTTGGTCGTCGTCATGGAATTTCTGAAAAACGAGAAACCATTTTGACACTGATGACACTGAGAAAAACCAAGAGAGAATCCTAAAGACCGGTCAATCCTTTTTCAGCGTCCTCAGTGTCTAAAATCACGCCTTGAACATCGGAAACTTGGCGCAGAGCTGCTTGGTCTTCTCCCGGATCGACGCGAGCTTGGCCTGGTCGTGGCCGTTGGCAAGGGTCTCGCAGATCAGGTCGCCGATGATCTTCATCTCGGCATCTTTCATACCGCGGGTCGTGACGATCGGCGTGCCGAGCCGGATGCCGCTCGTCGTGACCGGCGGCTTCTGGTCGAAGGGGATGCTGTTCTTGTTGCAGGTGATGCCCGCCGCGTCGAGCGCGGTCTCGGCATCCTTGCCCGTGATGTTCTTTGGCGTCAGGTCCACGAGCATGAGATGGTTGTCGGTGCCGCCCGAAACGATGCGGAGCCCGTCGTCGGTCAGCCGTTTGGCAAGGGCCTGGGCATTCTTCTTCACCTGCTGCTGGTAGGTCTTGAAGGACGGTTCGAGCGCTTCCTTGAAGGACACGGCCTTAGCCGCGATCACGTGCACCAGCGGGCCGCCCTGAATGCCGGGGAAGATGACCTTGTCCACGGCCTTGGCGAACTTTTCCCTGCACATGATCATGCCGCCCCGCGGACCGCGGAGCGTCTTATGCGTCGTGGTGGTAACGAAATCCGCATGGGGCACCGGGCTCGGGTGCTCGCCCGCTGCAACGAGGCCGGCGATGTGCGCGATATCGGCCATGAGGAGCGCGCCAACCTTGTCCGCGATCTTCCGGAAACGGGCGAAGTCGAGAATGCGCGAATAGGCGCTGTATCCGCAGACGATCATCTTGGGCTGGTGCTCAACGGCGAGGCGCTCCACCTCATCATAGTCCAGGAGTTCCGTCTTTTTGTCCACGCCGTAGGAGAAGGACTTGTAGAGCGTGCCGGAGAAACTGACCGTCGCGCCGTGGGTCAGATGGCCGCCGTGGGGCAGACTCATGCCGACGATGGTGTCGCCGGGTTTGAGTACGCTGAAATAGACCGCCATGTTGGCAGACGAGCCCGAATGGGGCTGCACGTTCACGTGCTCGCAGCCGAAGAGCTTCTTGGCCCGGTCGATAGCGAGCTGTTCCACGGCATCGGCGTACTGGCACCCGCCGTAGTAGCGCCGGTTGGGGTAGCCCTCTGCGTACTTGTTCGTGAAAACCGAGCCCTGCGCCTCCAGGACCGCGTCGCTCACGTAGTTCTCCGAAGCGATCAGGACGATCTTCTCCTTCTCGCGTTCTTCTTCGCCCTTGATGGCATTATAGACGTCGATATCAACCTTTTTCAGTTCCGACATGGTGCGTTCCTTAGGAATATCGTGGATTCTTACCTTAAAAAACCGAACCATTCAACGCTGAACTACGCAGATTGCTTATGAAAAACCATGATGTCGTGCATCATCAGCGTTCATCATAGTTCTTCATGGTATTTTCTGCGTTGAATGAATCGTTACTTTTGCGGTACGAGCTGGCCGATCTTATCCAGTCTCAGCTGGTGCCGGCCGCCCTCGAAGGCTGTTTCGATCCAGGTCTGGACGATCTCGCCGGCAACACCCTTGCCCAGGACCCGCTCGCCCATGACCAGCACGTTCGCGTCATTGTGCTGGCGGCTCATCTTTGCGGTGAAATGATCGTGACAGAGCGCCGCGCGCACCTTGGGAAACCGGTTGGCAACGATGGACATGCCGATGCCCGTGCCGCAGATGAGGATGCCTCGGTCAACGACGCCGTTCGATACCGCCTCGGCCACCTTCTTTCCGTAGTCGGGATAATCGACCGAGTTCGGACCGCTCGTGCCGTAATCCGACACCTCGATGACGCCGTTCTTTTTAAGGAGATCGATGATGTACTGCTTGAGTTCCCAGCCGCCGTGATCGGCGCCGATGGCCAGCTTCATGTGGGCGAAACCTCGCGAGACGCGTATCAAGGTAAGGTATTGAAGGACTTGATATTAACATCCAATATATTGGGGTGTCAAGCGAAATGCCGGAAGGCCCGCCTGACAGGAAGAAAAGAAAAACAGCTATGTGGGCAGGTCGGGCAGCTTGTTCAGGTTCTTGACGAACCGGTCGTGATTGAAGGTCTGCTTCTCCTTCAGGATATAGAACGTCTCTGCCGCGATCACCGCAGCGATCAGTTCCTTGGCCTTTTGTTCGGAAAGACCCTCATGTTTCAGACGTTCGAGGGTGACCCGCGTTTCCGGCGGATCATTGTCCCTGAGCTGCTTATCAACAGCTTCGAGAAAAGCCGCACGAAGACGGGGATTGAATTTTTCCGGCATGATCGTCCCCTCCTCTGTTCATTCTGTTTAGTAAGGCTCCTCTTCTTTATTTATATTCGTACCCGATCACCGCCAGCGCAACGATCGCCGCAGTCTCTGTCCTGAGAATGTTCCGGCCGAGGCTCACGGCCAGGAATTCTTTATCCTGAGCACTAGCCGCTTCGGCAGTCGAAAATCCGCCTTCGGGCCCGATCAGGACGACGATATGCGTTGCTGCCGGGGCAGACTGAAGGACCTCCTTTAGCGGCCGGGTCCCTTCCTCCCAGGGGAGCAGCTTCAGAGTACCTGACGGCAACGAGCCACTCCCCTCTTGCTCCCCCCTTGCCAAGGAGGGACGAAGGAGGGGCAATTCCAGGAATCTACTGAATTTCGTTATCTCACCGACCATCGGCACATCCAGCCGCCTGCTCTGCATGGCAGCTTCGCGGGCGATCTTTTGCCACCGCCCGATGCGCTTCTCCTCGTCCTTCACCTTGACGATCGTCCGCTCCGTCACGAGCGGAATGACGGTCGACACGCCTAGCTCCGTAACCTTCTGCACGATCCAGTCCATCTTGTCGGATTTTGCGATGCCCTGGCCGAGCGTGATGTGCGGACCGGGTAGCTCATGCTTTTCCTGCTCCACAACGTCGCAGAGTATCTCATCGCGGCCCGCTACGCTGATCCGCGCGGTATATTCCGCGCCTCTGCCGTCGAGCAGGGTCAGCAGGTCGCCCGGCTCCTTCCGCAGCACGGTGCGGATATGGCGCAGGTCGTCGCCGGTCACGACGATCTTCGTTCCGTTGACCTGGGAGGGGTCTATGAAGAAGCGCGGATGTTTGGACATGGACGCGAGATTCAATGTTTGCGGCTCAAACAAAACAGCATTTACCGCCAAGACGCCATGCGCGCGAAGGAAAGGCGGCACAATAAACGCTGAAAAGGCCGTAAGAGAATCTATGATTTACGCTGATATAGCAGTATCAAGCTTCTTCAAATCTTCTCAGGTCAATCAGCGTTGAATTGTATTTCTGTTTCTTTGAATTGATTTTTCTTCGCGACCTTTGCGCCTTCGCGGTTCAAGGATTGTGCGCTCTTTACGGTTGCGGTGCTGTCGGTTTCGGCCCGCGCCGCCTGGGCCTTCGCCTCCGCCGCCGGTCCTTCTGTTTCGCGTCGTGCTGTTTTCGCGGACCCGCGACGGGAGCGTGCCGGTCCTCGAGCACCGTGACGCCCGGCTTTGCATGGGGGACGAGAGCATGCTGCCGGAGGAAATCCTTCCACCACATGCGCAGCTCCATGCGCTCGCCCGTCACTTCGCTCGTGAAGCGGAGATACTCGAAGGCATCCATGAACCCGGGACGCCGGAGGAAATAGAGCGGCTGTTTGCCCTGCTGCTTCTCGAAGCGCGACTGGTTCCAGAGGATGTCGCGCACCGCGAGCGCCACCTTGCGGGGCACCTGCACGCGCGGCACGATCTCGCCGAGGAATTCGGCCACCGCCTCGTCCAGCGCCTCCAGGGGGATCTTTCCGCCCGCTTTCAGCCGCGCCCATTTCTCCTCGATGTACTGGCCGAAGGCAAGGCTCATGAAGACCTGCGGCTCCACTTTCCGCCCTGCCTGGACGCAGGCGTCGACCCACTCGAGCGCCTTGCCCGTCCGGATGTGCGGGAAGTCGCCGTCCTCCGTATCGAGCCAGGCGTTGAGATGCGGGAAGAGCACGCCGAAGAGCCCGGTCTTCCTGAGGAGTTGGAACACCTTCTCGCCCTCGCCCAGCAGGAACAGCTTCTGGACTTCCTCGTACATGCGCGCGTTCGACGCAAGGGCGACCTTGTCCCGGAGCTCCAGCATGGCGCGGTAGGTCTCGTCCTCCATCTCGAAGCCCAGCATGGCCGCGAACCGCACGGCCCGCACCATGCGCACCGGGTCCTCGATGAACCGGACCACGGGATCGCCGATGGTGCGGATCAGCCCCTTCCGCAGGTCCTCCATGCCGCCCACATAGTCGATCACCGAGAAGTCGGCGATATTGTAGAAGAGCGCGTTGACGGTGAAGTCGCGGCGCAGGGCGTCCTGCTCCGGCGTGCCGAAGACATTATCCCGGAGGATCATGCCGTCCTCGGACTTGAGCAGCTGCGGCGGCTTCGGCTTGGGAGCGGCCGTTTCCGTCCCGGCGGACGCAGAGCCATTCGCACCTTCCGCCGGGGGCGCGTCCGGCTGCGGCGGTGCAGGCTCTGCTGATGCCGCAGGTTCGACCATCGCGGTTTCCTGCAGAGGAGCGGATTCGGGCGGCGCCTCTGGCAGCTCGGTGATATTCGACCGGAAGGTCGCCACCTCGATGATCTCGTTATGGAAATGGATATGAGCAAGCCGGAACCTGCGGCCGATGAGACGGCAGTTCCGGAAGATCTTCTTGATCTCGTTGGGCTTCGCGTCCGTGGCGATGTCGAAGTCCTTGGGTTCGCGGCCGAGCAGGAGATCGCGCACGCCGCCGCCGACCAGGTAGGCGCGGTAGCCGCTCTCCTTCAGGCGGTAGAGGACCCTGACTGCGTTGGAGCTGATCCAGTTGCGGGAGATGGGGTGCTGGGAACGGGGAATGATGACCGGCTGATTACTCACGGCAGCATAATAGCACAGCAAGGCAGGGAAAGGAAAGAGCGCAATTACGAACCCAGCCGCACGTCATAGCCGCCCGAACGGAGGAAGGCAATGAGCTCGTCGAAGTGCTCTTTCCCCCGAACCTCCATGGTGAAGAGCACGCGCGCCTTGGCAATCGGGATATCTGCTGCCGTGCGGTCGTGGGACACATGCAGGATATTGGCCTGTTGCGACGCGATCAGGCCGGTGATCCTGTGGAGACTTCCGGCCACATCGTCCAACACCACCTGCAACACGCCGATCCTGCCGCTCGTGATCAGCCCCTTCAGGATGATCCGGTCCACGAGCGTGAAATCGATGTTCCCGCCGCTCACGATCAGCGCCACCCGCTTGCCGCGGAACCGCTCCGCATGTTCCAGGAGCGCCGCGAGCGGGACCGCGCCGGCGCCCTCGACCACCAGCTTCTTGCGCTCCAGAAAGAGCAGGATCGCGCGTGCAATCGCATCCTCATCCACGGTGAGCATGTCGTCCACATACGCCCGCAGATACTCCAGCGTCCGCGTGCCCACCTGGCCCACCGCGATGCCGTCGGCGATGGTATGCGCCGGCGTCTGGCTGCAGACCTGCTTCTCCCGGAAGGAGCGGCAGGCGGAGGTTGCCGAGGAGCTCTGCACGCCGATCACCGTAGTCGTCGGAGACAGCGCTTTGACCGCAGCGGCAACGCCGGCGATCAGGCCGCCTCCGCCCACGGGCACGAGAACCGCGTCGATATCCTTCAGATCACTGCAAACCTCGATGCCGATCGACGCCTGGCCCGCGATCACCTCGTCGTCGTCAAAGGGGTGGATGAACGCCGCATCCTTGAGCGAGAGCGCATGGACCAGCGCTTCGTCGAAGCTGCCGCCGGCAAGCACCACCTCCGCGCCGTACCCCTTCGTTGCCTCCTGCTTCACGATTGCCGCGGTTTCGGGCATGACGACGGTCGCCTGCTTGCCCAGGGCTCGGGCGGCGAAGGCCACCGCCTGTCCGTGATTGCCCATGGATGCAGCCGCGACGCGAGGCGACGCGATGGACGTGAGCTTGGCGAATGCGCCGCGGACCTTGAAGGAACCGGTCTTCTGCAGGTTCTCGAGCTTCAGGAACACCTGGGCGCCGGAGAGGTCGCTGAGCGACCGCGAGGGAATGAGCGGCGTGGCATGGAGATAGCCGGCGATCCGTTCGGAGGTCCGCCGGATGTGGGAAAGGGAGAGCAATGGCATGGAGTTCATCCTCCCGAGGCTAGAAGCCCAGCGACAGGGTCGCCACAACGCCCTCTTTCGACGGTTCGAAAAGCAGGAGGGCATGCTGCGGGTTCTCGATGCCCAGAAAAGCATCGGTGAAAAAAGCGCCGAAGAAATGTCCGATGACAATCCCTGCCAGCACATCGGAGGGATAATGCTGGTTCGCCTCGACGCGCGCCCAGGCCGTGGCCGCGGTCATGGCGCCCAGACCGATCCGCGCCGCGGCCACCTCGCCGTCGCTCCAGCCCAGGGTATCGATGTTCTTCGAAGATC
>JAKAHZ010000158.1 GCA_021814615.1 Nitrospirota bacterium
CCGAAATAGATCTCCTGCCGCGCGATGCGGCTCATATGGCTGTTGCTCGTTTCCAGGGACAGGACGAGATTGCCCTTGATCTGGTTCTTGACCCGCGTTTCCTCGGCCGGCGTGATCCCCTCGTCCCGGAGCTTGCGGATCTCCTTGATGATGAGCTTGAGCGCCTGAATGGCGTTCGCGGGATCGGTGCCCGCATAGACCGTCACGAGCCCCGCATCGCGGTACGCGGTCACGTAGGAATAGATGGAATAGGCAAGGGCGTTCTGTTCGCGCACTTCCTGGAACAGGCGGGAGCTCATGCTGTTCCCGAGCACCGCGTTCAGGGCCAGGACCGTGTAACGGTCATCATGGGAATAGTGCAGCCCCTTGCAGCCCAGGCAGATCTGGACCTGTTCCAGCTGCTTCTTTTTGACCAGGATCTCCCGCCGGAACTCGGGCGGTGCTTCCTGGCGCGACGAGCCTTTGCGCGACAGGGAACCGAAGGCGGACTCCAGGATCTCGATCAGCCGGTCATGTTCGAAGTTCCCGGCCACGGAGATCACCATGTCGCCGGGGCAGTAGTTCTGTTCGATATAGGCGAGCACATCCTTGTGCTTCAAGGCCTTGATCGTTTCCTTCGTCCCCAGGATCGGCCTGCCCAGGGGATTGCCCTGCCACACCGTCCCGGTGAAGAGCTCGTGAATGTAATCGTCTGGCGTGTCCTCGACCATCTTGATTTCCTCGAGGATCACCTTCCGCTCCTTCTCCATCTCCTGGGGATCGAACTTCGATCCGAGCAGGATGTCGGACAGGATATCGATGCCGGCGGCCAGATGCTCATCGAGAACCTTGACGTAGTAGGTCGTCGTTTCCTGGGAGGTGAAGGCATTCATCTCGCCGCCGAGAGAATCGATCTCCGTGGCGATGTCCTTTGCCGTCCGCTTTTGCGTCCCCTTGAAGAACATGTGCTCGATGAAATGGGAAACGCCTCCGACTTCGGGCTGTTCGTGGCGCGACCCCACTTTGACCCAGATGCCGATCGAGACCGATCGCACCTTTGGCATGGATTCGGATACCACGCGGATGCCGTTCGACAGAGTGTCTTTTCTGTACATGAAAGACCGCTTTCCTCACGCCAAAGGCACCAAAACACGAAGCATAGAACCGCACGACCCGCTTCGGCCTCGGTGCCTTCGGAGCAAAATGACTGATGGGTGCGTCTACTTCTCTTTCCCGTGGTTCGCGTGCTGGCCCTGCTGGGCGTGCCGCTCGGCGATGATCTTCTGGGCCAGATGGCTCGGCACGTCCTCGTATCCCGCGAATTCCATGGTATACATGCCCCTGCCGCTCGTGAGCGAGTTCAGCGTGGGAGCGTAGGTCAGCATCTCGGACATGGGGACCTGGGCCTTGATGATCTGGCCGCCCGCCTGGGGCGTCACGCCCTGGACCTTGCCGCGCCGCGAGTTCAGGTCGCCGATGACGGCGCCCAGCGTTTCATCGGGGGACACGACCTCGACGCTCATGATCGGTTCCAGGAGCACGGGCTTCGCCTGCTCGACCGCCTTCTTGAATCCCATGCTTGCCGCGATCTTGAAGGACATTTCCGAGGAGTCCACCGTGTGGTACGATCCGTCCACCACGGACGCCCGAAGGTCCACGAGAGGATAGCCGGCGAGGAAGCCCTCGTGCATGGCTTCGACAACGCCCTTTTCCACTGCCGGAATGTACTGCCGCGGGATCACGCCGCCCACGATCTTGTCGACGAACTCGAAACCGGTCCCGCGCGACAGCGGCTCGATCTCAAGCCACGCGTCGCCGTACTGGCCGTGGCCGCCCGTCTGTTTCTTGTACTTGCCCTGAGCGCGCGCCTTGGCGCGGATGGTCTCCTTGTAGGGGACCTTGGGCGTCTTCATCTTCACATCCACGCCGAACTTGCGCTTCAGCTTCTCGATGGTCACCTCGATGTGCACCTGGCCCATGCCCGAGATGACCATCTCCTTGGTCTGCTCGTCGAACACGAACTTGAGCGTGGGATCCTCGTCCAGGATCTTGTGCACGCCCGTGCTCACCTTGTCCTCGTCGCCCCGCGTCTTGGGTTCGATGGCATAGGACATGACGGGATCGGCAAACTTGGCAAAGGGAAGCAGGAGGGGCGCATTCTCCGCACACAGCGTGTCGCCCGTCAGGGTGTCCTTCATCTTGGCGATGGCGCCGATCTGGCCGGCCCCCAGCGCCGTGACCGGCACCTGCTTCTTGCCCTGCACGGCGAAAAGGGAGCCCACCTTCTCTTTGATCTGGCGCGTGGAGTTGTAGACCGACGAGTCGGACTTCAACGTTCCCGAATACACGCGCACGAGGGAGAGCTTGCCGGCGAAGGGATCGATGATGGTCTTGAACACTTCCGCTGCCAGCGGATCGTCGACCGTCGGCTTCCGGACGGCCTCGTTCCCGGTCCTGGGGTCCGTTCCCTTGATCTGGACAATGCCCGCGCGCTCCTGGGGGGACGGCAGGCACAGCAGGACCGCGTCGAGCAGCTGCTGGATGCCGATGCCCTTTACCGGAGATCCGCAAAGAACGGGCAACAATCCCCCCACCAACGTGCCGTGCTTCAGGCCCTTGATCAGTTCCTCCGGGGAGAGTTCTCCCTTATCGAGATATTTTTCCAGCAGGCTGTCCTCGGTCTCGGCGATCGCCTCGACCAGCTTCTTGCGGTATGCTGCCGCGTCCTTCTGAAGCTCTGCGGGCACCGCCCCCTCGGTGAAACTGCCGCTCCCGTCGGCGGCGAACACCACGGCCTTCATGGTGATCAGGTCCACGAACCCCGTGAACTTGTCCTCGAGCCCCAGGGGCAGTTGCAGGACCACGGCGTTCTTGCAGAAATATTTCTCCATGTCGCCCACGGCGCGGAAGAAGTCGGCGCGCTCCTTGTCGAGTTTGCTGACAAAGGCGATGCGCGGGATCTCGTAATCGCAGGCGAACTTGTAGACCTTTTCGGTCTCGGCTTTGACGCCGGAAATGGCGGAAATGATGAGGATGGCCCCATCGGCGGCGCGAAGCGTGCCGCGGGTCTCTTCGAGGAAGTTGATGTACCCGGGAGTGTCGATGATATTGATGCGCGCGTTCTTCCAGTCCGCGAATCCCAGCGACGCCGTGATCGTGATCTTGCGGGAGATCTCCTCCGGCTCATGCATGAACACCGACGTTCCGGCATCCACGCTGCCGGGCGCGTCGACCGCTCCGGCGGCCGCGAGTATGGCGTCGGCAAGCGACGTCTTTCCCGCTGATCCGTGGGACAGAATGGCTACGTTGCGGACATCCTTGACATCAGCGTTCGGCATAGGCACTCCTTTGGTCGGGAATTGGGTTCACGGAGATGCAGCAACCGTTGGCAAGGTGCGGAGTACGATCCTACCAGATGTCGGACTTGTGTTTCCCTCCCTGTTTGAGCAGCACATCGATGACCGCTTCGTTGAAAAAATTCGTGTCGCCCCTGAGCGCGGGGGCGACCATGTTGTCGTAATATTTCCGGCCTTCCGCCAGTTCGTCGGAGAGCACTTCGAACAGGCTGTCCTTTTCAATTCCTTCCTTCACCTTCGCGGCGTTGTACAGGACAATGTCGGACAGGATCGTTCTCGCGAGCCGCCGCGCTTCTTCGGGGGTGGATATTTGCTTCATAAGTCCTGCGCACCTCGTTCCCGCCGTCAATCGCCGAGGATCTCGGTGATCACGGGCTTGTACTCGCTCGTCCGTTCGACCTTCCTATTATAGCTGCGAATGAAGAAAAAAGAAACCACCAGGCACGCCATCCCTGCGAAAAACGCCCAGAGGTCCGACTGCGGCTCCGCGCCGAGCCGGATCGCGATGTTCTTTGCGGCGATGGCGGCGGCGATGAACACCGTCATGGGGATGCCGTAGAGGATAAGCGATGCCTTGAGGTACACCTGCGGCGCCAGTACGACCTTCACCCGCTGGCCCTGCTTCGCGCCCAGAGGATTGGACGCCTCCATCCACGAATCGCCGTCGCCCTCGGGATGGCAGACGCCCGCGGTCGGGCAATTGGCGCAGGCGCTCTTCGCAAGCACCGCCACCTTCGCCATGCCCCCGCTTGTCTCCATAACCAGACCTTCTTCTTCAATCATGGTGCGCGCCTCAGCTACGTTATATTGCCACGAAACGGGAAAAAGATAAAGGGCCCCGTGCCCGCCCTAGACGCTCTTTTTTCGGGACCGCAGGAGTTTGTATTCGATGCCGTCCACCAGAGCCTGCCAGCTCGCTTCGATCACATTCTCCGAAACGCCGACGGTGCCCCACTTGTCCTTCCCGTCGCCCGATTCGATCAGCACCCGCACCCGGGCGGCGGTGCCCTCGGCCGCCGTCAGCACCCGCACCTTGTAATCCAGGAGGCGCATGTTCTCCAGCCCCCTGCCCGGGAAATACTTGGGCAGCACCTTGCGCAGCGCCTTGTCCAGGGCGTTCACCGGACCGTTTCCCCATGCCGCGGTATGCTCGATGGTGCCCCGGTACTCCACGGTGATCGTCGCTTCGCTCACCGGATGGGGATCGACCTTCCGCTTTTCCGTCAGCACGCGGTAATCGATGCGATCGAACATACTGAACACGGACTCGTAACTGTGGCGCGCGCGCAGCATCAGGAGTTCGAGGGATCCCTCGGCCCCCTCGAACTCGAATCCCTCGTTCTCGAGCTGTTTGATCCGCCTCAGGATCTCGGCCAGCTCCGGGCTACCCTGCTCCAGCGAAATGCCGAGTTCCTTCGCTTTCTGGAGAATGTTGCTCTTGCCGGCAAGGTCGGAAACGAGCACGCGCCGCCGGTTGCCCACCTGCTCGGGGACAATGTGTTCGTAGGTGCGGGGCAGCTTTGCCACCGCGTCGACATGAATCCCGCCCTTGTGCGCGAAGGCGCTGTCTCCCACATAGGGCTGCCGTTTCCGGTGCGGCATGTTGGCCAGTTCGTCCACATACCGGGACAGTTCCCGGAGCTTCCGGAGATTTCCGTCGGTGATGCAATCGATGTCCATCTTGAGCTTGAGCGTGGGAATGATGGCGCAGAGATTCGCGTTGCCGCACCGTTCGCCGTACCCGTTGATCGTGCCGTGAACCTGCACCGCGCCGAGCCTGATAGCGGCGAGGGAGTTCGCCACGGCAAGCTCCGCGTCGTTGTGGGCATGGATGCCGAAGGGAGCAGTGATGCGCCGCTTCACATCGTCAATGATCGCCGACACCTCCCCCGGCAACGTGCCGCCGTTGGTGTCGCACAGGACCAGGCAGTCGGCGCCGGCGTCCCGGGCCGCAAGGAGCGTCTGCAGTGCGTAGTCGGGGTTCGCCTTGTACCCGTCGAAGAAATGCTCGGCATCGTAAATCACTTCGTCCATGCGCTTCTTGAGGTAAGCGACCGAATCGCCGATGATCTCCAGGTTCTGCTCCAGGGTGATCCGAAGCGCTTTCTGGACGTGCAGGTCCCAGGTCTTTCCGAAGATCGTCGTTACGCCGACGCCCGAGGAGACGAGCGAGCGGATGTTGGGGTCCTGGGCGACACGGAGTTTGGCGCGGCGCGTGGAGCCGAAGGCCACGAGTTTCGCCTTACGGAGCCGCACCTTCCGCATCTCCCGGAAGAACTCGATGTCCCGCGGGTTCGAACCCGGCCACCCGCCTTCTATATAATGGACGCCGAACTCGTCGAGCTTCTTTGCCACGCGAATCTTGTCCTCCACCGAGAAGTTCACGTCCTCGGCCTGGGAACCGTCGCGCAGGGTGGTGTCGTAGATGTGTACCGTTCTTTTCACTGCAGATTACTCCATCACACAGGAAGAAGCCAGTAGTCAGAATCCAGAAGCCAGGAGAAATGCTCGGTGAAGGAGATGTTCTCCTGACTCCTGACTCCTGACTCCTGACTCCTGACTCTTACGCTGCTTTCCCCAACCCGAAGGATTCGTGCAGCACCCGGACAGCCAGTTCGGTGTATTTGGCGTCGATGACACAGGAGATCTTGATCTCCGACGTGCTGATCATCATGATATTGATGCCTTCCTTTGCCAGGGACGAGAACATCTGTGCGGCCACGCCGGAATGGGAGCGCATGCCCACGCCGACGATCGAGATCTTGGCGATGTCCTCTTTGATATTCACGCTCTTCGCGCCGATCTCGGCCACGACCTTCTTCATCACTTCCAGGATCTTCTTCGCATCCGTTTTGGGAACGGTGAAGGACATATCCGTGAGCCCCGCCTCGCCGATGTTCTGAATGATCATGTCCACGACCACGTTATTGTCCGAGATCGTGTTGAAGATCGTTGCCGCCACGCCCGGCTTGTCCGGCACGCCCTGTACCGTCACCTTCACCTGGTTCTTGTCGTACGCAACGCCGGACACCACCACCTTCTCCATATCCGCATCCTCCTTGGTCACCAGGGTGCCCGGATTGTCGTTGAAACTCGAAAGCACCCGCACGGGAACGTTGTATTTTTTCGCAAACTCCACGGACCGCGTCTGGAGCACCTTGGCGCCCAGGCTCGCCAGTTCGAGCATCTCGTCGTAGGAGATCTTGTCCAGCTTCCTCGCCTGCGGCACCATGTTCGGGTCCGTGGTGTACACGCCGTCCACGTCCGTATAGATGTCGCAGAAGTCCGCCTTGAGCGCCGCCGCAACGGCAACGGCCGTGAGATCCGAACCGCCGCGACCCAGGGTCGAGACGTCGTCCTGTTCCGTGATGCCCTGGAAACCCGCCACCACGGCGATTTTGCCTTCCCTCAGCGCTTTTTTCACCCGGTCGCCGGAGATCTTCTCGATCCGGGCCTTGGTATGGACGCTGTCGGAAACAATGCCCGCCTGCCGGCCCGTGAAGGACTGCGCCTGGTGACCCAGAGACTGAATCGCCATGGCCAGGAGCGCGATGGTCACGCGCTCGCCCGTAGAAACCAGCA
>JAKAHZ010000159.1 GCA_021814615.1 Nitrospirota bacterium
CCGATCTTTCCACATCAGCACGACCTTCGACAGCCTCGATGTGGAACAGATGGCACGGTTGAAGGAAGGAGATTAGATTGTCGAGAGGCTGGAAGGTTGTCTGAGACTTGTATTAAAGCATAAAACGGTTATGGAGATATTATTGATACCCACAGGAAAGTCTGAAGAGCCGGTAAAATTATGCCACTGTTGATATTGCTCATCGTTCCGCTCGCCGCGTCGCTCTTCCTCGCCTTCATCGGCGACCGGAAAGGGGCGCCGGAGCTGAACATCGTCGGTTCGGCGGCCACCTTCTGCGCCGGCCTCGCGCTGGCATTCGAGGTCTACCGCACGGGCCCGATGATCGCGGGAGGCAACTTCTTCTTCGTCGACGCCTTCAACGTGTACCTCGCCGTGCTCACGTCCTTCGTGTCCATGACCACGGCGATCTTCAGCAGGCGCTACATGCGGCGGGAGCGCGAGCACGGCACGGTCGGCCACCGCAGGATGCGGTTCTACCATGCCATGTTCCAGCTCTTCATCTTCGCCATGCTGCTCTGCCTGCTGACGAACAACGTGGGCATCCTCTGGATCGCCATGGAGCTGGCAACGCTCTCCACGGTGCTTCTCGTCTCGCTCTACCGCACGCCGTCGGCCATCGAAGCTGCATGGAAGTATTTCATCCTCTGCGGCGTGGGCATCGCCCTGGCGCTCTTCGGCACGGTGCTGCTCTATTTCGCCGCGGAGAAAGTGCTGGGCGCTGGCGGCGAGGCCTTGCTCTGGACCAACCTGTCGCAGGTGAGCGACCAGCTGGAGCCGCGCATCCTCTCGTTGGCCTTCGTGTTCCTCATGGTTGGCTACGGGACCAAGGTCGGCCTGGTGCCGATCCACAACTGGCTTCCCGACGCCCACAGCGAAGGCCCCACGCCGATCTCCGCGGTCCTGTCCGGACTGCTCCTGAACATCGCGCTCTACGCTCTCGTGCGCTGCAAGGTGCTGGTGGACGGCGCAACGGGAACGCACCATTCCGGCGACATCATGATGGGCTTCGGCATCGTGTCGGTGCTCGTCGCGGCATTCTCGCTCCTGCGCCAGAAGGACATCAAGCGCATGTTCGCCTATTCCTCCATCGAGCATATGGGCATCGCAACCTTCGCCTTCGGCCTCGGCGGACCGGTGGCGACCTTCGGCGCGCTCCTGCACATGCTCGTGCACAGCCTGACCAAGTCGGCCATCTTCTTCACCGTGGGCCATGCGTCGCAGATGCACCGGACCCAGGAGATGGACCGGATCAAGGGCCTGATCCGCGGCAATCCGCTCGTGGGTTGGGGGCTCTCCCTGGGCGTGCTGGCAATCGTGGGCATGCCCCCCTTCGGCGTGTTCACGAGCGAATTCCTGATCCTGACCGCGACGATCAAGGACGCGCCGCTCATGGCGCCGCTCCTGCTCCTGGGCCTGGGAGTGACCTTTGCCGCGCTGTTCCGCAGGGTCCAGCCCATGGTCCTGGGCGAGATCCCGCCGTACCAGAAGCGGCTGAAGGTCGCGCATATCCCCGTGCTGTTGCACATGGCGCTGGTGCTCGTGCTGGGCGTCTATATGCCGGCGTTCCTGGCCGGATGGTTCCGGACCGCGGTTGGATTGTTGAAGTAGTTTGTACTAAGAGAATTCAACGCAGAAACACGCAGATCGATTATGAAAAGCGCTGAGATCAGCGGAAATCATAATTCATCGGTACTTTCAGCTTTGAATTGCTTCAAGCGGTAAAGCCTTATAATTAAACGCTGAAAAGGCTATGAAAAAATCTATGATTTACGCCGATAAAGTTGTATTAGGATTCTTCATAGATTCTCAGCGTTAATCAGCGTTGAATGTATTTGCTTTGATGCTTCTGATGTCGTTTGTGAGACTACGATGATACGACTCAAGAATCTCGTCATGAATGTGCTGGGGCCGGACGCGCGGGAGGACGACAACATCGCTCCTTCCACGGTGATGTCGCTCGTGGTGCCCCGGAAGCGCTTTGCAGAGGCAACGAGAGCGCTCAAGAAGGAATACGCGCTCCTTGCCGCTGAATGGGCCGCCGACGAGACGCCCTTCGGCAGGGGATACGCCGTGTTCGCGTGCTTCCGGCGGGAGCAGGAATATCTGGTCATCAAGACCGAGGTTCCTGCGACCGATCCGACCTTTCCGAGCCTCACGAAAAAGTTCGCCGCCGCCTTCCGGTTCGAACGCCAGATCGAGAGCCTCATGGGCCTGACGCCCGTGGGCAATCCAGACCCCCGTCCCTGGATCAAGCACGAAGACTGGCCCGCTGATGCCTGGCCGCTCCGCAAATCCTTCGACGCACGCAAGCGCCTGCCGCGGGTGGCGGGAGAATACGCCTGGATCAGGGCAGAGGGCGACGGGATCTACGAGATCCCTGTGGGGCCGGTGCACGCAGGCATCATCGAGCCCGGCCATTTCCGTTTCCAGGCAATGGGCGAAGCCGTGGTCAACCTGGAAGAACGGCTGGGTTATGTGCACAAGGGCATCGAGAAGCGCTTCGAATCGCTCGCCTGGGAGGAGGGTGCGCGGCTCGCTGCCAGGGTATCGGGCGATACGACGGTGGCCCATTCGCTTGCCTACGCCCGGGCAGTGGAGGCCATGACCGGCACGATCATCCCCGACCGTGCTCACTGGCTCAGGGCGCTCTTCCTGGAACGGGAGCGCATCGCCAACCATCTGGGCGACCTGGGGGCAATCTGCAATGACGTTGCCTTCGCCATCCTCCTGTACCATTTCCACCGTTTGAAGGAA
This sequence comes from Nitrospirota bacterium, assembly GCA_021814615.1. Taxonomy (GTDB): domain Bacteria; phylum Nitrospirota; class UBA9217; order UBA9217; family UBA9217; genus JAKAHZ01. The sequence goes on from JAKAHZ010000159.1 coordinate 2,776, forward strand.
TCCTTCGTGCGCACGAACATGAAGCTCTTCGGCCATCGCTTCCTGATGGATCGGGTCGTGCCCGGAGGAGTGACTGTTGACATCGACGCGGCGGGCATCCAGACCATCTTGGAAGAACTGGACCCCCTGACACGGGAATTCGAGCGGCTCGTCAAGATCTACGACGATAACTCATCCCTCGAGGACCGGGTGCGGGAGACGGGAATCCTCCGGCCGGAAACAGCGCGGGATCTGGGCATGGTGGGGATCGTGGCGCGAGCCAGCGGCCTGAACCTGGATTGCCGGATCCATCATCCCTTTCCGCCCTATGACCGCATTGCCGTGAACGTGCCGGTCCTGATCTCCGGCGACGCGCATGCGCGCGCCTGGATCCGCGTGGAAGAGGTTCGCGAGTCGATACGCATCATTCGCGAGCTGCTCAAGGACATGCCGGGGGGCAGGATCAGCGCGCCGCTCGCCCCGGTGCTTCCCGACCGGTCGGGATTCGCGGCCGTGGAAGGATGGCGCGGCGAGATCATTACCTGGGTGCAGTCGGGGCCGAAGGGGGAGATCAACCGCTGTATGGTCAGGGACCCGTCGAGCCTGAACTGGCTGGGGCTCGAGCAGTGCATCCACGGGAACATTGTGCCCGATTTCCCGCTCTGCAACAAAAGCTTCAATCAGTCCTATTCGGGGAATGATTTGTGACGGAAAGGAATGCCAGACGAAGCACCCCGGCTTTGAAAGGCGTTTCTCGCGGAGCACGCAAAGAACGCGGAGTTGAATCGAATCCAGGTGGTTGTGCCAGCGTTGTGTCGTATTTTCTCTGCGAGCTCTGCGTCTCTGCGAGAGGAAAGGTTTCGCATTTGAGATTATGATACGTATCCTTAAACAGATCTTCCGCACCGGCATCGTGTCCGAGCCCGTGCCGCCTGTCGCTGACCCCGAGATCGAACGGATCGGCGTGCAGCTCGAAGCTGCGATCCGGCAACGGTTCCGGCGGAGCATGACGATCCGGCAGGTGGACGCGGGCTCCTGCAACGCCTGTGAACTCGAGATCCATGCGATGAACAACGCCTTCTACAACTGCGAGCGCTACGGCATCCAGTTCACCGCTTCGCCGCGCTTCGCCGACATGCTGCTCGTGACCGGTCCGGTGTCGCACAACATGGAGATCGCGCTCCGTCGAACTTATGCCGCAACACCGCCGCCGAAGATCGTTGTCGCTGTCGGAGACTGCGGCTGCATGGGCGGGGTCTTCGGCGAGAGCTACGCATCGCATGGCGCCATTCACAACGTCATCCCCGTGAACGTGACCATTCCCGGCTGCCCGCCTACGCCGACCGCGCTGTTGCAGGGGATCCTCCGGGCCATCGGCCAGTAGTCTGTCATTTGCCTTTCCCTTTGCTCTCCTTGCACGCTCCGGCTATAATGACGGGAATCCCGTCGTAATAGAACACGGGGTTCCGCCAGGAGGCGCGCCTTTTCATGAACCCTTTCCTTGCCCTGCGATTCTTCGGAGTACTGCTTATCTTTGCGCTTCTCACGGCAATTGCATTGCCGGCTCCCGCAGTCGATTCCGCTACTGAAAAAAAACTTTCCGAACTCCTTGACCGGGAGTGTACAAGCCTCGACAAAGCGAAGCTTTCCGAGCTGATCAGAGAACAGCTTGCGCCGGTCCTGCAGCAGGGGGATCCCGATCTGTTCAGGATCATGGAAGGCGTGATCAAGCGCACGGACTTCGACGGCATCGGCGAGGAAAAGACCGCGGAGATCATCGGCATGGTCTACGGCGCCTATCGCAAAGGCGCGCCGCTCGAATACCTCGATGAGCTCTTCGATGTGGCCTATGTGAAGACCGTGGATACGGACCGGCTGGTGGCCGCGTCGAAAGCGCTGCAGGAATTCCACCGCTCCGACGTGCCCCAGGGAGTGTACGAAGAGTTCGTGTACAACGCCCTCGAAGAGGAGTGGGATCCCGCCGTCATCCCGGTACTGTCCCGCGGCCTGATCTACGGCGTGGAGCGCGGACTCACGCCGGAACGGCTGGCCCTGATCCTGATGCTGGATGTGAAGAACGGCGAATTGAAGAAACAGGCCCCTGAACAGGTGGTCATCGGATCGATCAAGCTGGTGCGCGAGAAGGAGCCCCGGAACTGGAAACCCCTGAGCCAGGCGGAACGGGAAACCGCCGAGAAGCAGGATTCGCTTCGCTCCCTCGAGCGGCGCCAGCAGGAGGTCGACGAGTCCCTCCGGAAACAAGAATCGGCAATGCATCAGGCCGAGGCGCAGCTGAAGGAGTTGCGGGAATACCCGGGGCGGAAAGAAGGGAACGCTGATCCGGAGAAGATGCACCGTGACCTGGAGGCGTTGATCCGGAAGCTGCAGACGGAGATCGCGCAGTATCAGGCCCAGCACGGCGCGGTCACGGCCGACCTGGAAAGGGCACGAAGGGACGTGGAGCAGCGCCGGACGGTGAAGGATCAGGAACGGAGACAGAAGCGGGAACAGACGATCGAACAGACGAGAGAGCGCATTGTCCTGTCCTCGCGTCAGAGCCGGCTTGACGAGCCCAGGCTGTTCCATGCCGTCGATGAACTGATCGGCACGCCTTACCGCTTCGGCGGGGATTCGGACCGCGGCATCGACTGCTCTGCTTTCACGCGGCGGGTCTATCGGAGCCAGCGCATCGAGCTTCCGCGGAACAGCAGGGAACAGGCGCGGGTCACCTCGCCGGTGGATTATACTGTAGTCAGGACCGGCGACCTGCTCTTTTTCGATACCTCGATCAGCGGCACGATCTCCCATGTCGGGATCTCCCTGGGGAAGGGCGTCTTCGCTCATGCGAGCAGCAGCAAGGGCGTGACCAAGAGCTCAATCAGGGAAAAATACTACGTCAAGCGGTTCGTCAAGGGCGGCAGGGTGTTCAACGATTGAGAGGAGACGCATGATGAAACTGATGCCGGTCAGAGCAATCCTCGTGTATTTGGCTGCTGCTCTCGTTCTCCCTGCATGCAGCAGCGGTGACAAGGTTCCCAGGAATCCCGAGCCTACGCCGGCCGCAACGGTCAAGGCCTTCTGCGATCTGGACGCGGAGGGAGCAAGGCTGACCAGCCTCACCTGGGGCAAAGTCCTGCCGTACATCGCCTGGCAGGACGAGGCGGGATCGGACAGGATCACCGTTATTTCGGGGTATCGAATAGGAGAAGTGCAGCAGGTCAACACCGAGACGGTCGCCGTGACCGTTACCTATGATGTCCTGGGGATACTGTCACAGGAATACCGCAAGGCTCCGAAGGCGGAGACCATACGGTTCACGGTCATCAGAACCTCTGCCGGGTGGAAGATCACGGAGCCTGATTTCATGCCGCCCCATGTGCTCGAAAAGGCTGTTGCACGGCATCTGGAGGAAACGAAGAAGCTGGAGGGGAGATAATAGATGACCTTCTCGCGTCAAATCGTACTCATCCTGTTCAGCGCCCTGGTATTTTCATTTGCCCTGTCCGCGACCGCTGTTTCCGCGGCTGGCACCGATGACATTCTGGGCCTATGGAACAACGCTGAGAAAGACGCTAAAATCGAGATCTTCAAGTGCGGCGAGCTCTATTGCGGCAGGATCCTGTCGCTCAAGGAGCCGAACTACCCCGAAGGATCCAAAGACGGCGTTCCCGGCACGCCGAGGATCGATTTTCGCAATCCGGATTCCGCTCATCAAAAGGATCCCATCGCCGGCCTTATCATCGTGAAGGGATTTTCCTCCGAGGGAGACGGGCGCTATTCCGGCGGCACGGTCTACGATCCCAAGAACGGGAAGACCTACAAGGGCAAAATGACCCTGGTCAGTCCCGGCCGGCTCGATCTTCGCGGATATATCGGCATCCCGATCATCGGCAGGACGACGTCGTGGACGCGGTGAGGCTGACACGGAGATGCGGAATAGAACGACCCGGTGACAGGGCGACAAGGCGAAACGCAGCGAAGCATGCAGAATAAATAACGAATGAATAGGCTAGTGATATGGCAATGAACGAAATGCAGAAAACGAGGTTTGAGCAGGGGAGGGCT
>JAKAHZ010000024.1 GCA_021814615.1 Nitrospirota bacterium
CAAGTCGTGTTCCGCCCCATTCGACGCTGAAATGACAGTTCAGCAGGCCGTAGCGGCTCATGATCCACCTCCTGAGGAACAATTTGATGCGGCAGCAGACGCCGCGGACTCTTACAGAAGCTCGACCGTTTTTATGTTTTTGACCTTTTCGTACAGTTTTCTGTCCGCGGTCACGAATGTGCATTTGAGCCTCCTGCTGAGCTCAATGTACACAGCATCATAGAGCGTTATTTTGTATTTTCTGGACAGGGCAATGCCGCCATGAAATTCTTCCACTCCAAGGTCGAACCGTTCGAGAGAGAACTCCCAGAGAAGTGAAAATGCCTCCGCAATGGCCGCTTCGGAAAGCTTTGTCTTTGTCGCCAAAACATTGCCGATCTCATAGAACAGCAGGTCGGGCACGGCTGCGATCTCATGCCCGGCGACATGAGCATCCTTCCAACGGGCCGCACGTTCCGAGCCATCCTCGTCATCGAATATCCATTTGAGGATCACCGAGGCGTCCAGAACGATCATCGACGCTCTCGTGCCTCCCGAACGGCCTTTACGACGTCCACGCGTGCGGTCTCTTTCCGGTGCTCCTTCTTCCAGGCATCCATCTTAGCGGACAGTTCCTTGAGTTTTCTCCCCCGCTCGCCTTTCAGGACCTTGTCTTGATAGTCGTCAGCGGAAATGATGACTGCAAGCGGTTTGTTCGCCCGGGTTATCGTCACCGGCTCATGCTTTTCCGCCACGGAATTGAGAACACTGCCGAGTTTTTTCCGCAGATCGAGCGCGGTTATTGATCTCATGTCATGCCTCCCTGTCTTTCCCATGCATCACACTACTTGATCCTGAAGTTCCTGGCCCCTGGCCCCTGACTACAGAACCATGAGGCTATAATATAGGCTATCATAGCAGGTATGTCAATAGTGAGGGGGCGGGTCATGATGGAAGAAAATCAAATGCGAAAGAGAAAGTCTAACATTCAATGCCTGACCCCATCGCCTCCCAGAAGAGCATCACCGAAGAGGCGAAGAATTCCCGCCGGAGAGAAAAATAGGCGATGAGCGCGGCGGGCAGGAAGAGCTGGGCAATCGTACCGCCCAGCACCTGGGCGACCTCGCTGAACCAGCTAAAGAACAGATGCCCCGCTTCGTGGATAACCAGGTCCACCCGGTCGAGGAATCCGGCCTCAGCCGCGTCAAAGGCGCAGAAAAATCCGTAGACGGCCATGACCAGGACGCCGGAGGCTTTGAGATAATTGATCGTTCGGTGTGCGGACATGAGGTGAAGGATGCTGCGAATCTCCAGCTACGCGATCAGATTCTTTCCACGGAAAGGCCTTCGTGAGCCAGTTCCAGCTCCTCCATGGCAACGTCGGTCCCCTGGGCGTTCAGGGTCGGGCCCGAATAGCGGACCGGGAAGGCGTTGGAGATTTTCCAGACGATGACCGGTTGGTGTTGTTCATTCAGCAGCCGAATCGTGACATCGCGGCGCTCGACCGTGTTGAGTTTCTGGGTATTGATCCAGGCGTAGAAATCGTTGTCCTGCTCCTGCACGACCCGTTTCAGGACGATATTGCTGTACCGGCGGAGTCCCGGCATTTTCTTCTCGCCCAGGTCCGGGCTGTCCCCTTCGCGGAATGCCGCCACGTCGACATGGATATCCAATCCCGTCACTTCGACGAACCCAAGTCGTGTTCCGCCCCATTCGACGCTGAAATGACAGTTCAGCAGGCCGTAGCGGCTCATGATCCACCTCCTGAGGAACAATTTGATGCGGCAGCAGATGCCGCGGATAGTTGTGCGGTAGGGTCGCATAGGTTTGCTATTCCGACAGGACGAGGTTTTGCATTTCCAGCTTTTGAGATGATTCGGCGGATCACGGTAATTTCAGCAGCCTTTCGCTCCGCCAGATGCGGACGATGCGCACTTTGTGCCTGTCATGGCGGTACACGATGCGAAAAGGCGGATAGATGATCTCGCGGAGATGTTCGATGCGGAATTCAGGTACGACGCGTCCGGCGAGCGGATGAGCGCCGAGACGCTCGATCTTTGAAACGATCTCAGCAGCAAGCCGCTTTCCCACTTCAGGCACGCCTTCGCCCAAGTAATATGCCTGCATGTCCTCAAGGTCTTTGATCGCGGACGCTGCAAACGTTATCCGTGCCTGTTCAGCCATGAGATCACTTCAGGCCAAGACGCTTCTTCGCCTCGGCAAGCGATATCTCCCGGCCTTCCTCCAGATCCATCATTCCCTTCACAATTCCCTGCATGAATACGCGCTGCTCCGCTTCTTCCTCGAAGTCCTTGAGCGCCTGGACCACGGCTACTCCCCGCCCTCTGCTCGTCAGCAGGATCGGGCGGTGCGTTTCATTCGCATGCGAGACCACCTTGCCGGGGTTCACTTTCAGATCGCCGAGCGGAATAATGTCTTCGGAAAATTTCGTACTCACGAGAGACCTCCTTACTGGTGCTGTTAACTGGTCGTAATATAGCACTTATATATAGGCCTGTCTACAGGAGCTTCCCAATGGCACGTCAGGAAGCGAGCTTAGGCCTTTCCAGGATTCCGAAATAGATCTTGCGGTACCGCTGCTTCTGGTCCGGCCCGCGACCAGCACAGCCGCAGGCAGCTTGGATCTCACCTGTCGACGCGGCACTTCTCGGGTCAAAACTCCCTTCACGTCAACAGCATCAACCGCAGGAACCGACTTACTTCCCCCTGATCTTCTCCCGCATATCCTGCACCACATCCCACGCGACCTCGTCGAACACCTTTTCCCACGCCCCGATGGTGTATGCGCCGCCGAAATCGACGGTCCGCCTCGCGTCCAGCGCGCCCGCCTTGCTGTTCGCATCCATCAGATCGCAGTGGACAAAGAGCACCGTTGATCCCCACCCGGGCCAGAGCCAGCGTTTAAACGCGTTTCCCTTCTCGTAGTCGAGGATCTTGCAATTGCTCGTGAGGCCGACCGTCTTCGTTTCGGTCCTCAACAGCTCCTCGTTCCGAAGTGCGCCGACCAGGGAGTCCTTGAACATGGCGTCGATCGCGATATCGTAGGTATTCCCCGTCTCGTTCGTCACGGTGCCGACCTCAATCGTCGTATCAGCCTTGGGCTGATAGGTGCTCTCTAACTCCAGCTTGTGCCGGACGCTGCCGCATCCCGTCGCAACGAAGAGTAACAGCATCGCGCTGACGGCAGCGGCCTTTCCCCAGGTTTTTCTTTCCACGTGTCCCTCCCTATCCGAATTTTGTGCTTTCTCCTACATCTCCCCGCCGGCGATCTGGCCGTCGTCGAAATAGATCGCTCGGTATCGCTGCTTCTGGTCCGGCCCGGCGAAAAGCACCGCTGCCAGGCGGTTGTTGCAGTCGACGGCAAGCTGCCACTGTTTCGCGTTCGCGGTTGCCCTGATCTCGTCGAGCGCCAGCTCGTCCATGCTGCAGGGCCAGGCCCCGGTCTGGGCCTGTCGCTTGAGCGCGGCCACATGAATGTCCCGAAGCGTCGCGTCCATGGCATCCTGGTCCGGAACCGCCTGCTCCGAGGCCGGCTGCGGCAGCGCCTGCTGTTCGCCGGTTCCCGTCCCCAGCGTGACGGCCCCCCCTATCCCCGCGTCCGGCGCAGGCATTCCCGCTTCCGGCGACGTTGTCTGCCGCGCTGCAACCGCCTTTGCCTTTTCCCGGTATTTGGCGAACTGCGGGATCGCGATGGCGGCGAGAATGCCCACGATCATCACCGCCACCAGCACGCCCGGAGCCGCACCCGCTCCCAGATTGAACATCGGCGCAAGCGGATAGGCCAGGGGATGCCGGCCCGCGACCGGGACCGTGCCGGGATTCTTGTGGTTCATGAGCGCTGCGACGCGCTTGGGAAGGAAGGGATGGCTCGCGTTCAACTCGTAGATCGACGTCCAGAAGCCGCTCGTATCCGACGCCTGCTGTGCGAACGCAGGGAGGTTCACCTGAGACCCGTACTTCCCGCCTGCTGCCAGGATCGCGAGCCCCTTTCCTGCCGCAGCCAGGTCGCCGCCTGCCGCTTCGAGCCCGCAGAGATCGCAGGAATACTCGCAGGCCCGGGAATAGGCTGCTCCCAGCCAGGGCAGGATGCGCGACAGCAGCAGCACCGGCCACCACTGCAGATGGCCCAGGGCAAGGTGTCCGATCTCGTGGCCGATGATCATGTCCGCTTCCTTGCCGTTCTCGTCGCAGGCCTCGAGCAGGTCCGCATAGATCACGATGAAGTTCCTGCCTACGAACTTGGTGGCAAAGGCGTTCAAGGCTCCGCCCGCCTGCATCACGTAGGCCGCCGGCGTCTCCCGCAGGCCCAGTTTCCTGCCGGCCTCGACGATCCGCCGGTGGAGCGCCGGGAACTGCTCCTGCGTCACCCGGACGGCGTTGCCCCGGATGTGGGCGATCATCAGCGCATGGGCCGCGAAGAGGAAACATCCGATCATGGCCCCGTAGATCGCGCCGAAGATGGTGATGATGAGAATAAGCCAGGCAAGAAGCGAGATGGTTGCCGATACCGTAAAGAGCGTGCGCTCCGAACTGGTCCTGAGTTCCGCAGCCTGTGCCATGATCCCCCCTTTTATGACTGCAGTACTGAGTACAGAGTACCGGGTACCTTACTTCTGAAGGGCAGTACCTACTCCGGACATTGTACTTTGTATTCGGTACCTTGTACTTTGTACTTGGTACTTTCTATCTCTTCCTCACCCTGGCAATGACCTCGCTCAGCTCATTGGCGTTGTAGGGTTTTCGCACCACGCCGCAGAACCCGAACGTTTCGTAATCCGCCATGATCGGGTCCATCGAGTAGCCGCTCGAAACCACGACCCGTGCGTTGGGAGCCGCCGCATGGAGGTTCCGGACCGCTTCCTTCCCGCCCATGCCGCCGGGGATCGTCAGGTCCATGATCACCACATCGAAGGGCTGCTGTTCGCGCTCCGCCTTCTGATAAGCCTCGATGGCTTCCTTCCCGTCCCTGGCAACCGCAACCTCGTACCCCAATTCATTCAGGATCCCGACGGCCACATTCAGGATCAGCGTCTCGTCATCCATCACCAGGATCCGCCCCTGGCCCGCCTGAACGCCATTCATCCCCTCTGAGACCGGGGACTGCGTATCACGGATCGCGGGCAGATAGATGAGGAAGGTCGCCCCGTTGCCGTGCTTCGACTCTGCCGAGACCCGGCCCTCATGCCGGTGGATGATGGAAAGCACCGTAGCGAGGCCCAGCCCCGACCCGCCGGTCTTGGTGGTGAAATAAGGCTCGAAGATCTTGTCCCTGATCTCCTCGGGAATGCCCGTGCCTTCGTCGCTCACCGTGATCCGGAGATAGTCGCCCGCGTTCAGGCCCTGCGCATTATGCTCCTGCAGTACCGCGTTCTCGAAGACGATGCTGATCGCTCCGCCCTTCGGCATGGCGTGGACCGAATTGATGATCAGGTTGTTGAAGACCTGGCTGATCTGGCCCTTGTCCACCTCGGCGCTCCAGAGGGCCTGCGGAATCGTGAAGAGGCATGTGCAGCTCGATCCCGACAGGGCGAACGAGGCGGCTTCCTTCGCGATCTCGGCGACGGAGGCCGGCTTCTTGATCGGCGCTCCGCCCTTGGCGAAAGTCAACAGCTGCTGGGTCAGGTCCGCGGCCCGCCGCGCTGCCTGTTCCGCGTCCGTCAGCCGGGGAAAGGATTTATGACTGACGCCGACCTGCATCTTGACGAGGCTCACGTTCCCCAGGATGGAGGTGAGGAGGTTGTTGAAGTCGTGCGCCAGGCCGCCCGCAAGAAGCCCCAGCGATTCGAGCTTCTGCATTTTCTGCATCTCCTGTTCCATCCGGTACTGCGCCGTGACGTCGCGGAACACCAGGACGACGCCGATGGTCCGGCTCTCGCGGTCACGAATCGGCGCGGCGCTGTCGGCGATGACGATCTCCGTGCCGTCCTTCCGGATCAGGGCGGTGTGATTCGCCAGGCCGACGGTCATTCCCGACGAGAGCACCTTCTCCACGGGGTTTTCGCATTTTACCCGCGTGGTTTCGTTGATGATGTTGAACACCTCGGCGAGCATCTTTCCCGAGGCCTCGTCGCTGTGCCATCCGGTGAGCTGCTCGGCCACCCTGTTGATCAGCGTGATTCGGCCCTCGATATCCGTGACGATGACGCCGTCGCCGATGCTCCGCAGGGTCACGGCCAGGCGCTCTTTCTCGGCGGCGATCACCTCTTCCGCCTTCTTCCGGTCGGTAATATCGCGGCAGGTGCTGATCAGCAGCGGTTCGCCGTCGAGGACGATGGCGCTGGCGTTCGCCTCCACGGGGAAGATCCGGCCGTCCTTGGAAATATGCTCAGCCTCGAAGACCACGATGCCGTCGCGCACCACCTTGGCGGTCCGCTCCGGCGCACGGCTCCTTGTCGCGGGAGAATCGATCTGGCCGACGTTCATGCCGACCAGCTCCTCCCTGCTGTAGTGATAGCGGCGGCACACCGTCTCATTCACATCGGCGATGCTGCCGTCGGGACGGACCAGGAAGATGGCGTCCGCCGACTTGGTGAAGAGCATCCGGAAGTTCTCCCCGCTCTTCCGCGCCTGCTCCTCGGCTTTGCGGCGCTCCTCGACCTCGATCTCGAGATCCCGCGTTTTCTGGGCTACCCGCGTCCGCAATCCGGAATTGAAGATGAACAACACCAGGATGGCGAAGAGTCCGGAGCCCGCCGACCCTGCAACGATCGTCGCCAGGTATCCTTCCTGGGCGATCGGCATGCGCATGGATTCGATGGCGCGGATCTCGCCGACCTTCTCGTAGAAACCGCCGGGGCCGGGATAGAGACGCCGCAGGCCGACCGGCGCGTTCTTCGGGTCTCCGTGGCATCGCATGCAGCGCGGCTCGTTCCGCAGGAAGGGGATGGCGTAATAGAGATATTTCTTTCCCTCCACGGTGACGATCTCCTGCTGTTCCCGGACGGAAGGATCGTCGTTGAACAATTTGATCTTCCGCGCCTCCCACTCGTCGGCTTTGTTCACGGGATTGCGGGGATTGTTCGCCGCCAGTTTGTAATAGACCGGCTTCATGCCCTGCCTCGTCCGTTCCTCGTTGTAGAACCCGTGCATGGTCCGGACGATGTAGGTGGAGGACATGGCCTGGGGCGCGTAGAAATCATTCTTGATATATCCCTCTTCCATGGCGTGGAAGATCGCCGGGTGCAGGACCTTCTGGATATACTGATGGAAACCCCGGTTGGACAGGAGGATGTTCTCCACATCGTCTTTCGCCTGGCCGATGAAATAGCGCGATATGAAGATATTCAGGATGCCTGCGACAATTGCCGAGATGAGCAGAGGAAGGAAGAGGTAGATGAAGAACTTGTTCTTCATAACGGCGTGATTATATCAGAAATGAGCATCGTGATATACCACTATTGCGGACCAACACAAGCTGTTACAGGCAGTAACGAGTGTCAGGGATTCCCGACAGAATGGATCCGATCGAGGTTAACCTATTTCATCCACCCAATCTGCTTGAAGATCGTCTGGTCGACAGTCACGCCGAAATAGATCTGTTTCTGGCTTCCCTTGGTGTCGCCCGGCGCGACGGCGACGCCAACATTGATCAGCGCCGCAGGGTTTAATTCGTAGGAAATACCGACCAGGACATAGTTCATTTTTTTACTTTCCTCGGGATTCTTCGACGTTTCGGCCGCCGCTGTGTATCCTACGTTCAGGTCCCACTTCTCGTAATAGCGAATACCTGTGGGAAACCGGAGGTGCGGATACTCGCTGCTGATCGGCTCGAAGAGCGGCTTTCGTGGGGTATAGTAGGATTTCGGAGCAATAAATATGCGGATCATGGGCGCAGCGACCAGCTCAGCTGTTTCGTTAAGCCATATCCCCGCGACACCGACCGTCACATACTCAGGCTGGCCTTCCATTTTCTTGATGAAATCGTCCTGGAAACCGGCCTGCTTCAGCTTGTTCACGTCCTCGCCCGAAAGGATCATGTTGCCGAACACACCCTCGGTCGTTCCGTTCATCGCTTCTTTTCTCGCTTCGTGAAACAGGTGCTCCACGATGATGTCATCGGGAAGCTTGGTCTTTTTCATCTCCACGGCGGCATTCGTGTATTGTGATGCGCGTTCCCGCGCGACGTATGTCATGTCAATGCGTTCCGCGCGCTGTGCGTACATCAGCGCCCAGTTATCCGTCGAATAATCCACGGCCTGTTGTTCGGCAAGCGGCGGCCACTCCCATCTCCGTATCGCATACGTCGCATCGCCTTTTTCCAAGCAGCGCAGATAGCGTCCATCTTCTGACCAGACGATATCCAGAAATGCGCTCTTCTTGATCGCCGCGCTCTTCAAAACCGTCCGCCTCCCCAGATCGGGGCCGGAAAGGACCTCAACCGCAATACCGTCCGTTCCACTCAGCTCCGAAACCAGGGCGGCTGCGGTCCCATCCGGAGAAAAGCGCAACGCAATCGGCGCGGAGGAAAGGAGCAGCTCTTTCTCGACCGCCAGCTCGACCTGATTCATCTGAGGGTTCGTGGGGTCCGCGCTTGACGAAATCCTGTACAGCCGTGCGATTCCCGCTGAATCCGATGTCCTGGTCACGATCATGAACCGGTTCCCGTTCTTGAAATCCAATGCACCATATTGCTCATCGCCGCTCAAGATCTTCTCGTGGAGAGGCTTGAATGCGGAGGTTTCATAGACTGCTATAGCTACGGTCGGCGTTGTTCTGGTTGCCAGGAAATATTCCCCGCCGGGCGAATACCGCACATCGATGACATTCCCTTCGATAGCGGTAGCGCGCTCCTCGAGCGAATAAATATTAATCATCCGGACCTGCGTCTTTGAAGGCGCCGATACTGTCGCAGCAACCGTTGCGAGCATCGATCCGCCGGGAGCAAGTGCCACCGGTCCGATTGACTTCCAGTCCTTGAGAGAGAAGGTCCGGCACCCGTTGTTCTCCACGTCCTTAACGACGATCTTGTCAGCCGAAAATGCGGCGAATCTCCCGCTTGCATCACTGGCAATTTTTACCGGCGGCGCGGGCTGATGGATATCGCATTCCGATGCGTCGGCATGGGTCGCCGCAATGCATGCCGTGAAGAGTGCTGCTGTGCAGATTAACCTGTTCATCCTTTCCCCCTTTGCTGTCGTGCATCCCCTCTGTTCGGTGCACATCTTCTTTCTACTCCCCGCACTCCGCCCGCCTTTTCCCCTTCTGCCACCCCAGTTCCTCGGTCAGCACGCAGGTCGCCAGATACTGGCCGAGGAGATAATAAGCGCGGATCAGCTCCGGCGCATAGGACGCCTTGAACGTGGGGTCCATGGGAAAGCTGATTGCCTTGCGGTTGAACTCGATATAGTTGTACAAGTCGGCATACCCTTTCCTGCGGAGGTACCGTTCAAAATCGTCCAGGAACTTGGGCGGTTTCAGGAGCACAAAGGTTCCCTTGTTCGCACTGCTGGCATAGGCCCCCCGCACCACGGAGAACCTGCTCTTCGGACAGTAGGCAGCATATACCGCCTCCAGAACGAGCCGGTTCAGCTTGACGATCCGCTTCTGCTGGAACCCCCACTGATCGCGATACGGCGTGTCGCGGTAGGATTTTGTCTCCTCGATCAGCCGTTCGGCATCGGGCGTGAGCGTCTTCACCTGCTTCAACCGGTTGCCGATGTAGAACGCCGCAATCCGGTCATAGAGATCGGAGATCGTAAGTGCCTCGTTCAGCCGGATGATCGCGCTTCCGGCGTCCGTTGTGGCAAGCGTCGGGAGATCCTGGAGCAGAACGGTTAGAAGAAGCTCCGGTGTCTGGTCATGAGCGAACTCTTGCTGCCGGAACCAGGAGGGTCCTTCGTATGCGAATTCCTTGAGCCGACGCTCGCCGCCCTCGACCGTCATCTCGGTTCCCAGATGCGATGCAGCCTGGGACTGGAGGACCCGGAAATCGCCGAACCCGTATTCCGGGTCGAAATCGCTGTCCGACATGATGATCAGGTCCGCGCCCCGCTCGATCAAGGCGAAGGCGCCGAGATTCTCGCTGTGGCCGCCGTCGGTCAAATCGTACACATTCCGGTACCGCCAGACGTCCGCGTCGGCGTCCTCGGCCAGCGAGCGGGGAAAGGCGAGACTCCACCGGAGATATCCTTCCGAGCGCGGCAGCGCGCCGCTGGACATGGCCATGGCATGGGAAAGATAGATCGGCGGGCTCGCCTTGTATCCGTTGTCCGGCGTCTCCTGCAGCTCCCAGAAGACCGCGGCATCGTCTGCGTGCCGGAGGCGCCGCGCCAGGGCGTTCGCGCAGGCTTCCTCGCTGTTCCCGCAGTCCGCCACGGTCCCGACGAACCGGGAGGTCATCTCGAATGGGAAACTGTGGCTGGCATTAGCCACGCCGTCATGCGTGAGATTGAATATGGTCACCGGGCGGCTGCTGTTCTCTGCTTCCAGGTCCTGGAGCGGGAGGTCCTTCCCGCGCAGGAAATTCGTGATCAGCATGTCCCGCCACGCCTCGCGCACCGTGAATCCCCGGTTCATGTCGAAGAGATCGAAGAACCAGGCGGACTTCTTCACCTCCGCGAGGATCCCGGAATAATCGGCAAGGAGCAACGGAAAATCGGTCCGGCCGCTTTGGACCGCCGCATCGATCTCCCGGAAGAAATCTCCGTCGTTCGCGCATTTCTTCCCGCCCTCGCACCAGCCGGTCTTGTAAGCCGCAGCAGCCCAGGACCCGCCCGAGACCGCGGAGATATAGTCGATCCTGTCCATATTGCCGGTCCGCTGCAGGCCGCTCAGCACGCCGAGCTGAAAGGCATTCGACCGGATGCCGCCGCCCGATAACGCCAACCCGATGGTTCCCTGCGGACGCTCCGTGCCGGTGCATGCGGTCTGCACCGCGGACGTATCGTCCTTTGCCAACCCGTTCCTTCTCTCGCAGATCGCCTTCCACTCCCACTGAAAGAAGTCCCCGGCGCGCTCGTGCATCCTGGCCGTTGACGATACAAAGGAAACGATCCCGGGCTGCGTGGGCACCACGGGCCGGGCCATGCGTTCACCCGTGGTAGCGCAGCCTGCCGAAACCGCGATCCCCAACAGCACGACCGTGAGAACGCTTTTCACTCGTCACTCCCCCCACCCGACGGGATTAGTCGAATTGTACCCGCTGATCTGACGCCGGTTCCCTTTGAGCTGCACATAGTCGTTCTCATAGAGCGCGAAGCTGCACAGATCGATGGGCGTCACTTCCGATGCATTGATGTGGCTGATCGCGCCCGCCGCTTCCAGGCCCGCGGTCACGAGCTCGGAGCAGAAGAACCGCGAGAAGTCCTCGATGTTGTGCGTGGCCCTGCCCAGGATCGGGACATTGTCCAGGGCATCCAGGGCGGACTTGACGGCCTGGGGCGTGTCGTACTGCTTCCGGTTCTGATGGATCAGGAAGTCGTAGAATCTCCTCTTGTCCATGGAATCGTGCACATCTTTGTTGAGCGGCAGCCACCAGATGTCTCCGTCGTAGGTGTCGAGACGGTCGCTCAGGCGGCTGATCGTCACGCCGGAGAAGCCGTTCAATGACGTGGACTCGATGATCTGGTTGAAGATGCCAGCCTGCGGCGTCGCGTCGATCATCAGCTTGGACTGCAGAATGACGCCCACGTGAGAGACCGTCGAGCGCGTGGCCCATTTGATGATCTCGGAAAAGTTGCCTTTGCCGGAAAAGGCGATCACGTCGCCGGCCTTCATCTGCGATCGTACATCCCCGTACAGCGCCTGCTTCCATGCCATGGCGGTATCCTCCCCTTCGGTGCAATGAAGTTATCTTTGGTTCTGGAAAACATACTCCACAAGGTCGCCCAGGGTCGCCATCTGGCGCCATTCCTCGTCAGGCACCTTGATCTTGAACTCCAGCTCCATCTGCTGGATCAGCTGCAGCTTCTTCGTATAGGACGGCGCATCTTTGCCGATGAGCTTCGTGTTCAGGTTCACGTCCGCAACGGGCTTCTTGAGCGCCCGGGCGGCGATCTCCCGCGTCGCTGCGGCAACGGCCTCATGGCTCTGGTGCGTCTGGCCATAGGCGGGCGAGACGAAGCCCGACAGAACGGCACGGCCGATGCGGACGAACAGACCCGGCTCGCTGCTCCGACCGTATTCGAGCATCACCGGCTTATCGCCGCCGTTCACGACCAGCTTCACATCCACCGTCCCGAAGATATTCTTCCAGATCTCCGTTCCCGGCACCGTGGCCTCATACCAGGCCTGCTTGTCCTCATGATAGATCTCGAGCTTCATGTCCTGGGGGATGCGCGAGACCACCGGCACGGACCAGTACCCGTCCTCGTTGCTCTTGAACTTGAGCACCCGGCCCTCCACATGCATCCGGATCGTCGCCCCGCGGTAATCGATCGCTCCCCCGTTCTCGAGCCGCACCACGGCGTGGCCGTTCACGAACCGCGGCGCGAGATAGAAGTAGCAGGTCAGAAAGAGCAGAACGAACCACGTCGTCACCCGGACCCAGGCCGGCATTTTCGCCAGATTCTCCATGAACCACTGAAAAGGATTCATCGCTCGCCTCCTGAATGGACGAACCATCCGCCGCGGGACGTTCGTCGATTGAAATTACGCATTGCAGTTCGACTATAGAACGCGGATCCGGTCCGGGGGAACTACCTTTTCGGGTAGCTCCCGCAAGCCGAGCAGTTTCGGCCCTCAGCATCGGGCGTGGGCGCTTTGCAGTGAACAGTTCCCGTTGTCTTCGCCGTGCAATGGGGATAAGGCTTCCGGCCGGCACAGACGGCAAGCAGTTCGGAACGTGCCGGACGATTGTCAGATGCTCTGAAGGGTATGCCGAAGAAGTGGCTGCGATTATAGGGAAAGCTCCCCGGGCTGTCAAGACGGTTTCTTTTACGGGCAAGGAGTTTTACGGGCCGGCCAACTAATTCTTTTATCCTGGAAGGGAACAAAACACCCCGATGGGTTGTCCAATGGGCTAAAAGGCGGAATGGTCCGCCGAATTCACGGAACCGAAAGGAGCTTCCCATGCGTTACTCGGTCTTTGTCCTTCTTCTCGCTGCATTTTTCCTGCTCTTGCCCGCGCCGGGTTTTGCCCGACCTCCCCTTGCCGGAGAGGTGAGCGTCGAGATCCGTCCGGACAACGGCGCGGCCTTCCCGTCCTACCCGCATCAGGAATTCAGGTCAGGCGGCGCGCTGGTGCGCAAACAGTTTCTCGAGGCGCGGAAACAGGAGCACTACGGCATCGTGATCCGGAATCATTCCGGGGAACGGGTCGGCGTGGTCATTGCCGTCGACGGCAGGAATATCATCACCGGAAAGCGGTCCGATCTGAAGCCCTCGGAGATGATGTACATTCTTGACGCCTGGGGAGAGGTCAACCTGGCAGGATGGCGGACATCGGACAGCGAAGTGCACCGGTTCTATTTCACCGAGCCCGCTGATTCCTACAGCGTCAGGACCTTCGGGGACACTTCCGCCATGGGCGTGATCGCCGTGGCGGCCTTTCGGGAGAAAGAGCGGCCCCTGCTTCCCCTGGAGCCGAAGCTGAAGCGGGAGGCCCCTGCCCCTTCCGCGGCCGCCGGGAGCAGCGATAAGGCACGTGCCGAGGAATCTGCGGGAACGGGCTTCGGCGACAGCAGCTATTCTCCGGTGGTGCATGTTGCATTCGAACCCGAACGACGGCCTGCTTCGAAAACCCTGATCAAGTACGAGTGGCGCGAGACCCTTTGCAGAAAGGGCATCATCGCCTGCGCGCCGGAGCAGACGAACCGCCTCTGGGACAGCGAGGGCTATGCGCCCTATCCGCCGAAGAATTAGAACGTTCGGAGTTCAGAGTTCGGAGCCGCAACCAAGGCAGCATGGGCATGCCAGGCCGTACTGTAAACCGGGATGCAGAAAAGAAAATCGGTTCAGTTTTTACGATAAAGCTTCATGCTTTGATACAAAAAGGCCTGAAGCACGCAAGCCCCAGGCCTTTCGAACAATCGTACCTGCCTCTTCTATTTCTGCGGCTGCTCGAGCATGAACTGAAACAGGTCGCGGCACATCTTGAGCCGCCGCAGGTAGACTTTCGCCGTCGATTCGTCCTGCTGTTCGATGCGCGGCTTCAGCTTGTCGCACCGCTCCACGAGCGACTTGAGCTCGTCGCGCGTCAGGGCAAAAGCATTGTCCGTCTTGCCGCAAATATCATCGAATTCCGCGCGCCAATCCTCGACCGCCAGGACGATCTGCGTCATTGAGGATGAGGGCAGCGCACTCGGCAGGAACGAGGCGGCTGCGACAACAACGATGAGGATCATGGTCTTGTTCATGGTGGTCACTCCTGGACTTTGGGATGGTCGGGATGGCACCGTTTGCAGTCATTCATCGGGAAGGCGACGGTGAGATGACAGATGCCGCAGAATTCCCGCTTGAGGATCCGCGCCATGGCGAAATGCTTGGTCGTCTTCTTCTTGATGTTGAAGATGTCGGGATGGCAGTTGTTGCAATCGAGCCAGGCGGCATGCTTCTTGTGCGAAAAAATGGCCGCGGGAATCATGTTCCACTCCGCTTCGAGCAGAATGGGCTTGATGACCGCCACATCCGTGGGCGGCTTGAGGGTGAGATAGTTCACCGGCGTGATCACGCCTTTTTCGATGGCCCGGGACCAGTCGATCTCGTTGCCGTACTTGGTGCGGGGGAACTTCTTCATCTTGCCGTATGCATCCTTCCCGTAGCCGATGTCCCCGTTGTGGCACTTGGCGCAGTGCGGTTCCGCATGGCCGAAGGCGGCTTTCCCGTCGTGGCACTGGGCGGAGCCGCAATGCCTTCCTTGCTTGTTCCCCGCCTCCGTGATGGTCGTGGCGTTCACCTGCATGTCGAACTCGAGCTCGAAGTGGCAGACGCGGCAGGTGAACTTCTGCCGGTGGGTATAGTGCGAGAATGCCACGGGCTTGACGCCCGAGAGCTCGGAGGACCGGTTGATCAGGATATTGCCGAACTCGTCGGGCGGCAGCGTGCCCGGCAGCGCCCACTGCGCCCGGACGACGCCGGGCAGGAACGCCAGGGTGCAGACGATTGCCGCGATGACGGTCCAAAGGATCTTTCGTCTCAGGATCATACGCCCTTTCCGTCCGGTCCTACACCGGCTTGGTATGGCAGCGCTGGCAGTCGAGCAGCGGGAAAGCCACGTTGATGTGGCAGACGCCGCAGTACTTGCCTTCGTAGATCTCGGCCATGGAGTACTTGGTCATGCCCTTCTTGATGCCCACGAAGATCTCGGGATGGCATCCCTCGCACCCGCTCCAGATCGTGTGCTTCTCATGGGAGAAGATGATGTCCGCCATGCCCGCGACCTTGGCGGTGAGCGTGAAGTCCTTCTGCACCTTCATCGGCGCGCGCTTGATCGAAATGCCCTCGATCGCGTCGGTCAGTTTGATCACGCCGTCGCTCGCCGCCTTTTCCCAGTTGATCCCGTTCCCGAACCGTTCCTTGGGATATTTGGCCGTATAGGCGTAGAAATCGTACTCGAACTTGACCTGCCGGCCGACGGAATGGCAGCGCTCGCAGTTCCGGCTCCATTCCTGCGGGAAGGGCAGCTGGCAGGAGGCGAAGACCTGCTTGCCGTTCACCGTGGTCTTGCCGTTGTGGCAGCTGCCGCAGTAAAAGCCCTTCTTGTTGTCCGCGGCCTTGATGTTCGATCCGCCGCCCTTCATGGCGAAGGCCAGGTCCACGTGGCACAGGCGGCAGGTAAACATGCTGCGGTGCAGCCAGTGCTCGAACTGGACCGGCGCGATCCCCGCCTTGTCGGAGTGGTTGTTGATGAGCACGTTGCCGAACTCATGGGGCAGCGCCCGTTTCTTCTTGACCCCCGTCTGACCCCATGCCAGACCGGCAATGATCAGAATGCCGCACAGCATGAATACCGTTTTCTTCATACGCAGCCCCTTTCTCCTTGCAGGATGCACGATCAAACCGGCCGGCCGCACTGCGTCGCGCGCGTATCACAATAGCCGAAGAACACGCACAAGACGGGCGCAGCCGGAATGGTTCTCATCAATCGGTGGGCGAAAAGGATACAGCGCGGTAAACGGGCTTTGTCCTGCCGCATTCGCGCATGGGTCGAAGATAGCAGAGGAATGCAAAGATGTAAAGAGCAGAAGGGATGGCGACTAGTGCGGCGAAAGAACAGGCGAACCGGGGGGTTGTCGGCGTCATGCAGGTTGAATTATTTCGAGACGGCAAAGACGTACAATTGATGAAGTCGTGAAAAGTCGATTATCACCACGGAGACACTGAGGACACTGAAAAAAATCATCATATATTCAGATTGCTTTTCTCGGTGTCTCCGTGTCTCAGTGGTAGTTTTTGAATTCTTACGAGTCCATCACCATTAAACGCTGAAGAAGCCATGAAAAGATCTATGATGTCCGCCGATAAAGCGTTCAGGATTTTTCATAATTTCTCGGCGTCATTCAGCGTTGAAATATTTTTCTTTAGCGAGCACGGCGGCGGATGGTCATTTGCTCGAAAGCCACTTGTCGAAGAAGTACCAGAACGCGCCAAGCACGGCAACGAGGAAGACGATCTTTCCTATGTTCAGCAGGAGATTTCCCTCCCCCTCGCCGTGCTCCGAAGGGCCCTCTTTGTTCTTTTTCCGTTTCATGGCGCGCTCCCTGGTCTACACCGTCCCCGCCTTCACCATCTGGCGGTTCTTGCCGAGCCTGCTGATAATGTCCGCGGTCCCGGGCAGGTTCTCGGCGGGCTTGTCCGGCGCGCCGAAGCCTTCGTAAAACGATGCGCCGGCGAGCGTGTAATACTCCAGGATCTCCAGGCAGTCGTTCCCGATGGCCGATCCGTACCGGAGATGGTAGATCTCGCCGTTCTTGAAATAGAACCGCGCCATGTCCTCGCTCTTCTCCGCGATGCTGACATAGAGCGCGCCGGTCTTCTTGTTCCTGTGCAGTTCCTGCAAAAGGTCGCCGAACAGGATATGCCTCGCAGCCATGGATCCGCCCTCCCCCGGCGATTCCGGATCGATCCGCCGCCCGAGTCAACATAGCACCCGGCCGCCCGATTGTCCAGAGGCCGGATCTATTGAGCAGCGAGCCAGTCCTTGGCCGGGCCGGCCGAATCGAAAGCAACGAGGTTCCTGCCGGAAAATTTGACCACGGCGTTGTAGATGATCTGCTTCAAGCCCGTGATGCCCACGACCGCAGCAGCCGTGACAAAGGGCTTGTTGTGCGCCACGAACTGCTTCATCGCATCGGCGGTTTCGGTGTTGAACTTTATTTCCGTCACATCCGTCAGCGTCCGGACGGACTGCGGGGGCTGCGCCGCGATCACGGTCTTCGCCTCCCGGATGATCGCGAGTACCTCATCGGTGCGCGCGTGGGTGAAGTCGAGGTGCAGGATCCGCCTGCCCTTGTGTTCGATGAACTTCACACGCTCCATGATAATTCCTTTCCGTATACAGCGCTCGAAGGCGGAATCAGGCTTCCATTGATTTGCGAATATATATCATGTCGCGCACGTTTGACAAGTGTTTTGTTTTCGAAGGACGCGAAGGAAATTCCCGCAACAAAAAACCCGGCCGGGATGTTTCCCGGCCGGGCCTCTCGTTCTCTTTGCTGCCTAGATTCTTAATGGATGCCCGAGGAGAAGATGATGCTGGCAAAGGTGCGCTTCAGCGTCTTGCTCGTGAAATTCTGCATTTCCGCTCCCGGCTCGCAGGTAACCTGCTGTCCTACTTTCACCTGCGCCTGGGGACCGGCGACCCAGACCTTCTGGCCGTTATTCTCGATCAGCACATAGGTATATCCGCCGGAACTCATCGTTTCCACCACTTTGCCCGACAGATTTCCGCCGAGCTGGACCTCCGCTCCTGCCTGCGACTGGGGCGCAGGGGCTGCGGCTTCCTGCTTCGTCGATTTGCAGCCGCTCAGGGTGATCGCAAACAGAACACCGACCGCACAAACTACCGTAGACCGTTTCATCTTGCTCTCCTTGTCTCCATATGCCGCGGCACCCGATCGTTGCCGCTGAATTTGATAACTCGGCATAATACTTCTTTTGGCTCCAAAAAGGCACCAAAAACTCTGCTTCAGGCTGAGGTGGCGCCGGCGCTGAGGGATCACAAAAAGGAATAATAAAAGCCGGCGGGATCGGAATCCCGCCGGCTTTCACGCTCAAAAGAAGAGGCGTTGCATTCGCCTATCCTCCTTCATTCCATTGATCCTCGGGAAAGGCCTTGGGAAGCGGTACTCACGCTCTGTGCTTTCGCAGTTCCTGAAGCGGTTCGCTTCTCCGGCATCCGTCAACGGTCTTCGGAGCACCTGCCATGCCCACACCTTACATCCGGCATGGTCCCAATTGCTCTCAAGGGAATGCAGGATAGGTTGAACACCGGATGCTGCGCCGTGTTCCTGCAACGCCTGTCTATATTATACCTCCCTCCCGAGGAGCTGCTTCCGGCTTCCGACAATAGTTGTATCCCCTTTCTTCCTCATATCCTGCGGGAGGTGTCCGCTTATTTCCGGCTCTAACACTAAGGTCTCAAGGCTTTTCACCGTATACCCCCTTTTTTTACCGGTCAAATTACTGTCCCTTCAGGAAACAGTCCCTACGCGGAAAATCGAGCAAATAATTCATTAAATATTCAGAAAGTTGCCAAGAATAGCGACTGCATTACCAGGAAACAATAGGGGATCTCAGGCTGGCCCGGGTATTGCTAATTATCGAATACCTACATCATCCGTGGTCATGAGGAGGGGTTGCCATGGCTGGAAAAGGGTTTGACGCCGCAAGACTCGCGAACGCCGGAAACGGACAGTTCAGCACCGTCATGAAGGGCCTGGTGCTGTTGTGGTTCCTCCTGCTCTTCGCGCTCCTCGCGATCCTGAATGCTCCTCCGTCGCTTGCCGTGGACTCCTGTGACTGCGCATCCTGTCACGGCAGCAGCCCGCACGGCGCCAACTGGTCGGGCTGCTCAGGCTGCCACGATTCTCCACCCCAGACAGGCACACACCTGGTCCACTACGGCAGCGCTCCACTTGTTGCGGTGAGCTACAGCGACACGGGCATCAGCAGCACCGACGAGGGGTACAAATTCGGCTGCGGGAACTGTCATCCCCTTGACTTCGCGAATCACAATAACGGAACGGTGAACGTGGAGCTTTATCATGCCGCGGCTCCCGCAGGATCGCTCAAGGCCCTGAATCCTCCCACCGCGGCATACACGGCCGGAGCAACAGTGAGCACCTACGCAAACAAGATGGCCGGCGGAGCTTCCCTTTCCTATTCGAACGGCACCTGCAATGATGTCTACTGCCACAGCGGGTACGCCGTCTCCTCCGGTCCCGTGGGATACCCCACCGGCACCGATCAATACAACAACGCCACCTATGATCCGTATACCGTGACCTACACGCGCGTGTACAAGACCACACCGGCCTGGGGCACGAGCGGCAATTTCGGGACCTGCACGGAATGCCATGATTTTCCTCTTACCACCTCGATGCCCGGGGTGCAGGCAGGCGTGGGAGACAGCCACCAGTGGATCGACGATTACGGGTATGGGAACCTGCATGCCTTCAACAAGGGATACGGCGCGCTCAGCTGCAGGACCTGCCACTACGGCATCGTGACGCAGGCGAACACCTGGGCCAGGGACGGCATGGACGTGACGACCTACGATCCCGTGCCGCTCGCGAGCCGCAGGCTTCACGTGAACGGCAGCCGCGACGTGCAGTTCGACACCGTCAATCTCGTCACCTACAACACCTCGACCTCGCTGAGCGGAGCGACCTACGACGGAGCGTCACAATCCTGCTCCAACGTGGCCTGCCACCGCCAGCAGACCTATGTGAAATGGGGAACTCCCTACCGGTGGTGGGATTCGACGGAGTGCAACCTCTGTCATTCGATGTAACGGGCGCTGGACGTGGCGCGGGAATCCGGGAACTGAGGAGGGAATCATGCCGCATGTGGTGAGCGAACGATCGGAGCGGACCTTCGAAGAACGCCGTCGCCGGGCATTGATCGGCTTGTTGATCCTCTTGCCGCTGTTCCTGATCCTGGCAACCGCGGCACGGGCGCAGGAGATGCAATGCACGGACTGCCACGGCATCACGGGACCGCATGCAACGCAATGCCGCGACACCTCCTGCAGCACGGCCTGCCACGCCGGAAAGCTCGACGCGATCCTCCATCCCTCCGGCGCCGGCACGCCGATGACGGATGTCACCTCCAGCGCGGGGATCACGGCCGCCTGCAATGCCTGCCACGAACGGCCGGGCGCAACGCATCCCTACCGGATCAACACGAACCCCAGCGCCACCTCCGTCTACCCGGGGCTGGACTCGGTCTGCGGACAATGCCATGGCGGCGGAACGAACAGCATCACCAACCCGCCCCAGTTCGGCGTGGTCTATTTCACCGCCGGCCAGCTGGCAGTGGCGGCTCCGCGGATCCATTATGCGGACGGCATGAACGCAGCGGACTGCACCGCCTGCCACAACGGCGCCCAGCCGCTGAACCACCCCACAGGCGCCGAAACGCCGGGCATCGGCGCCGCCGCCTGCAGGCTCTGCCACCTCGCCAACGGCACGCTGCACCATCACCTGGCAGGCGTGACGCCGGCGATCAACGTTGACAGCGTCTGCGGCCAGTGCCACGGCGGCGACACGGGCGCCGCGAAGAACGGCGCGCCGCAATTCGATACGGCCACGCTCGCCAACTGGTCCAAGGACATGCACAAGATCGAATTCGGATCAGTCGACAAGTATCCCGCGCCGAACTTCTCCTGGACCGTCTCGGCGACAACGTCCTATTTGGTTTCCTTCGACGCCGGCTCCACGGTCTGTCCCGCAGGAGAGATGTGCAGCTCCTATGTCTGGGACTTCGGCGACGGAACGGCGGCAAGCGGCATGTCGCTCTCGCATCTCTTTACCATGCCGACGGCAACCGCAACCTTCAATGTGAAGCTGACGGTCACGGTGGACGGATTCACGTCAGGCAAGTCGATCACCAAGGCGGTATCCCCGGTCTTCGTGAATCATGACCCCACCGCATCCGGCCTGATGGCCGGCACGACATCGACCAATCCGGCCATCGTGACCAACGCTACCAACAACGTCACCTTCGTCGATGCTTCGTCCGATCCCGACGGCAATATCCAGTCCGTCTCCGTGAACTGGGGAGACGGGACCGTCGACACGCAGCCGTCGCCAGGCGGTGTATTCTCGCACAATTATACGCGCGCCATGCGGTATGCCATCATTCACGCGGTGCGCGACAGCGGCGGGAAGAGCGCTTTCGAAAAAGCCTACGTCAAGATCGTGCCGCCGCGGTATGAGGTTTCCGGCACGGTCCGGAACGGAAGCGGCGAAGTCCTGTCCGGCGTGTTCGTCGCGCTCAAGCTGAACGGCCGCACCCGGTCCAGCAAGATGACCACGTCCCTGTCGCCGAACTTCCGTTTCGCGCCCCAGCTTCCCGGCAGCTACACGGTAAAACCCTACAAAAATGGCTGCACCTTCAGCGATCCGGGCATCGTGGATGTGGTATCGGAGAATGTGACCGTCGACATCACGGCAACGTGCCCCTAGCAGGCTGCTGAAAAATTCTTTTTGCTGTCTTTGCGAGCGAAGCGAAGCAAACTCGTAGTTAAGTATTTCAAGGCACTACGAGATTGCTTCGTCGCAAAATCGCTCCTCGCAAGGACAATTCTGGACTTTTTCAGCAAACTGCTGGATCTGCGGCATCGGCCGGATCCGGCGGAACAGGCGAGGTGAATCGATGAGCTCACGCAATGATGCGGGAACGTCGCGGGGAGATGCAGTACTCTTTTTCGGGCAGCCGAAACAGAAACAACCCGGCGCTGTCTGTCTCGATCAGGCCTCGGTCCAGGGCCTGAAAACGCTTGCTGCGGAACTGGGCATGCCGTACCGGAATCTCGTCAATCTTTATATTCGCGAAGGCGCAATGGGTCACAAGAGGCTGAAGCTCAGGTGAGTCAGTTGAGAAGTCCGGAACCGAAGGAAGAAGGCGCCGATTCATTGCTCTACCCGATCCCTCTTGTCATACCAAGGTTTTAAAAGATGTCTCGTCAAAACGCAATTCTCTGTACGTATCCCCTCGGCACCGATCGTCTTATGCTATCTTTGCATCATTAGCTGTTGCTCGTCATGTGTCTGAAGCCGGAGATCCGAAAGCGCGGTCCCCGATTTCTTCCGCCATCTCGAATACCAGAGCAATCCGTTTATCGTTTCTAACGGGCATGAGGAGGTGTGATCATGCGCAGGACTTCCCAAAAAGTTACCGTCAACGCGGCGCTTGTCCTTAGCGGACCCCGGAAGAACAGGACAGGCATGCGCGGCCGCGGCGCGCGAAAGACCGTTATCTGCCCCTTCACGCTCGAAGCGGTCAGAGACTGCGACATGCGCCTCAGAACTCCCCGTTCCCTCTGCCGTTTCACCCTCGATGTCTGCCGAGCCGGAAGCGCCTGATTTCGCTCCTGCCGGCCTCTCTCATCCTTTCCAACTCGCTTCCCTCGAACTCCGAACTCTGGACTGGTCTTCTTGCTTGCCGGCTTTCACGCATGCAAACCTGTCAGCCAGTTTAACTCCGAACGGTGAACTTGTCGTTCCCCCTGGCACAATCGTCCCCGGTGTTAAAATGTAGTCAGAAGACTATTTGCAGGAGGTGCATTATGGCAAGCGTGATGAACGTGAAAGAGAGCAAAGGGTATTGCGATGATGTCTATGCCCGGCTGACGGTTATGAAGGATGAGCTGCTCAAACTGCGAAGTAAATCGGCAGGAACAGGCCCCGGCGAGGGTCTCGATGGCGGGTCGTTCGGACGGCATCTGACCGAGCTTGCGGATCAGATCGAGTGGAAGCTCCAGATCCTGGCCCATTCCTGCTCCATCAGCTGGAAAGGCGCAACGGACTTTGAGGAAACAGCACAGATCAGCTCGACGGTAAAGTCGGATGAAGGCGAGTTTTCGCCCGGCTATGTCGGCGGATAGCCGCAGAACGGGTAACCGGCATCTGCTGCTCGTGGTGTGAAGCGGGGGACTTTGTCGGATCGAGGTCCCCCCCTTGTTTGCTGAGGGAAATTGAATTCTGCAATATGCGGCCCCACGTGTCAGCCTGCCCGGCCATTCTCCCGCTCGAAGGCCATTACCCGTTCGCGTTCCTCCACCACGGAGAGCGACTCGAGGAACTGTTGCATCGCAGCCGCATCGGGAAAAGCCTTCGGAAGTCGGACGTCGGGCACGCAGACCGCCAGCACCGTCCTTGCCAGATCCATCACGCTGAATTCGATGATCTCGCGAATGCCTCCGGCTGAAGCCTGCTCGAGCCGGAGCGGATCCTGGTTGTACCATCCATGGCCGTGCGGGGCGAGGGGGGGCAGGTCGACGCCGTCGACTTTTGTCGCGATCATGCCCTGTTCAGCGGCAAAAGCGGAGACATGGGCGCGGAGAAGCTGAATCCCTCTCACTGCGGGATTGGAGCAGATGCCGCCCTTTCTCCAGGCAAGCCGGCAGAACCGGGAGAGATTGATGCCGCAGAAGTACAGGTAGGCGCCGGGAGACGGTTCTTCACGGATCAGGATGTAGAGAAAATCGTTTTTGTACTCGAACGAACGGAGCGGCTCGGACTGCATGATCGGTACCCTCCCGTGTTCCGGATCATCCTGCGTACCGTACTATAAATAATTCCCCGACGGTCTGCAACCGTTTTGGCGCATCTCCGCGGTTCCCCGGGCAGCCGGTCAACTCCCCGCTGCGTCTTGACACGCCCTCTCTTCGATGCTATGTATGTATCTGTTTCCGTTTTGTTCTTTGCCCGGTGACAGGAAAAGGGAAGGGAGCAGTGATGAAGCGTGTCCTGATCGTTGATGATGAGCCGGATGTCCTGGAGATCCTGGAGCAGATCCTTGCCGCTTCCGGCTACCAGATCATTCCGCGACCCGACGCCGAATCGGCGCTTGAGGTGATCAAGGGCGGTGAGCCGGTGGACATCGTCATTACGGACAATATGCTGCCGGGGATGAAAGGAGCGGAACTGGCCGACGCGGTCAGGCGGCTCGCCCCGTCGCTGCCGGTCATCATGCTGACCGCCCATGGCAGCGTGGGATCCTACATCGATTCCCGGTCGCGGGGCGTCTTCGAATACGTCACCAAGCCCGTTCAGGCCAAAGAACTCCGCCACATCGTAAAAGCGGCGCTTGATAACGGCAATTAAAGCCAAAAGAGGAACGACAGTAACGCGTACCGGGAATCCCCTGTTCGCCTACTTGTTCGTGATGATCAGCAACACGTCCTTGTTCCCGTACTCCGAAGGCTTTGCCGCTGGCGATATATTCGGGTTCATGCTCCAGGGGCTCATGATCCTGACCGCCGGCATGTCGGCGAAGCCGCACATGTCCGAGCTCCCCTTTTTACAGAAATCGAAGTGCCGCTTCTGTCCTTCGAGCATGTCTTTCTGCATATTCGGCGGCATGGTAGCGAAGATCTGCGGCGGCTCGAGGTTGGCCTGCTTCTTATAGAAGGCATAGACCTTGCTGAAATCGTCCGAGGTTCGGAAGCACTGGGCGGTTTTTCCTGTGCGGTCGATAAATTCGCATCGTTTCTTCGCCAGCTCGTCGCTCTTCGCGCCGGGATACACAGGAATCCCGAACTTCTCCTCCGCCCGGACTGCTCCCGCAGTCGCGAACAGCACTACCGCACACACCACCATTACGATTCTCTTCATGAAAAACTCCTTTCGCCTGTCGTAGTCCTTGTGGCCGGAGAAGGCGCACAAGGGGAAATTATTCTTGTCGCTTGCTGCCCGCCGCGGATTCACGGCGCAGCCCGCCGCGTTCCCGTGGCTCCCGTCGCAGGAGCAGCGGCGCGCGTCTTCTCCTGCTTTCCCTGCTGTCCGGTCTTCATGCCGCTCTCCTTCGGTTTTTCAAGGGGAGTCGCCTCGGCTTCCGGCCGCCGCTCCCGCTCCACCCGGATGATCTTCGGGTCATCGATGAACGGCAAGTACTTCGGCAGGCTGAATTCAACGGCGTCCCGGACATTAACCAGCAGGTTGATCTCATCGACCTTCTTCGAGAAGGTCGCCAGAAGCACGCCCTCCGGCGTTTCCACGGTCAGGAGCAGTGCATTCTCTTTTTTATTGCTTCGCCGCAACAGTGCCCCTGACCGCCACCGTTTTGCCCAAAAGCCACAAGGGCATGTAGGGTCTCACTTAGCCCGGCAGGTAGACCGCTGCCAGGACGCCGAGCACCGGCCCGGCAAGGAAGGGAACGATGCGAGACGGCTTCTGCTGATTCATGCTGCAACCTCCTTGCGAATTCCGCTGCCCGGACCGTCGGGCCGCGCTGCGTCAGCTCGTCTCCACCACGTCGATGTCGATGGTCACGTCTTTGACCTCCTGGGCATTGGTGCGGACCTCGCGATCGAGCGTTTCCTGCGCCTTCAGGCGGAAACTGATGTTTTCCATCGTGGAATCAGGCACCCAGCTCCCGTTCTGGTTCACCTTCCACTTGACCGTGTACTTGAAGCGAACCGGCGTCGAGGCGCTCAGGTTCGTGAACCGGACGGTGATATACCTTCCTTCGAGCCGGTAGGCCACCGACGCGAGCTGCGGATTGTTGACCTTTACCGCGGTCCATCCCTGCGGCGCGGCCTTCGGGGCGGCTTT
This sequence comes from Nitrospirota bacterium, assembly GCA_021814615.1. Taxonomy (GTDB): domain Bacteria; phylum Nitrospirota; class UBA9217; order UBA9217; family UBA9217; genus JAKAHZ01. Next base: position 25,659 of record JAKAHZ010000024.1, read on the forward strand.
CTTTTCCTTTGCCGCTGCAGCCGGTTTTGTTTTCTCTTTCCCCTTCGCCTTCTTTGCCGGAGCAGCGGACTCGGCCGGCTTTTCCTGCGCCTCCGCCTCGGCGCTTTCCTTCTTCGCCACAGGTGGTTCCGCGGACGCTTCCGTCTTGTGCTTCGGCGCAGCCTTTGCTCCTTCCTTCTTCCCGGCAGGTTTGGCCGCGCCGGCAGCAGGCTTCTTCGCAGGCGCCTGCTTTTTGCCTTTTTTCTTCCCGCCGCACTCCGGGCAGGGCACGATGGACTGGCCCACGGCCACGGTGATGTCCGCGGCGCTGCTTTTTCCCGGCGCTCCGTTGCAGAGATATTCGGTGACCGCGGCCTCCTCCGCGTCGAGCACGCCGTTCCCGTTCCCGTCAGGACCCGACAGGACCTTGACGCCGCCGGCAGCGCAGTGCTCCGTGCCGGTGGGCTCGGACACCACCTTGACCAGCACGACATGGCCGGCAGGTTTTTCCTCCTCCGTCATGCTGTCGCAGACAGGAAGGCCCTTCGAGACCTCGGCCGGCTCCAGTACGCCGTTGGCGTTACCGTCATTGCCCGCATCGATGCGGATCCCGCCGCCCGGGCAGAGCTGGCTTCCCGCGGGCAGCACGGTCGTCGTCGCGGCCGACGACGGACCGAGCTTCGACAGATCCGGCGACTCGCCCCTGCTGCAGGCTGCGCTCACCACGAGCATCGTAAGCAAGACAATCGTCTTCATCCCGGACACTCTGAACATAGCCCCCCCTTTGGCTCTCCGCGCGATACGAACCGGCAGACGCGGAGATTGCACCCTGCCGTGAAACCGTAGCACTTTAGATTGATTGAGGATAGTACAACTTGCGAAGAAATGCAAGGAAAGGCAGCTTATGAGGTAAAAAACAGAGATACGACTTAAGAATTATGAATAAAGCCCATTAGAAATGAGTCACGCGAATCAATTATCACAAGCAACCGATCCAAAAAAGCGTCGGATCCAGTTCCCCGAGCTGCAGCAGAAAATGATGCGTACGATGCGCCTCGAAGCTCAGCGTCGAATGCTTTCCTCTATTTGCCGAAATATGCCTTCTTGAGCGCCGCAATATCGATCTTCTTCATTTTGAGCATCGCCTGCGTCACGCGGCCTGCCTTGACCGGATCACGGTCGCCCATCAGCCGGGTCAGGATCGTCGGCACCACCTGCCACGAAACGCCGTATTTGTCCTTGAGCCACCCGCACTGCCCTTTTTCTCCCCCGGCTGACAGCGCATTCCAGTAGTGATCAACCTCTTTCTGCGTTCCGCAATTCACCACGAAGGATACGGCTTCGTTGATCTTCCGGAAGGGGCCCGCGGCCATGAGCGTGAACTCCTGGCCCTGAAGATCGAGCGTGACCACTTCGACGGTTCCCGACGGCGTGTTCGGGATCGACTGCATCGTTTTCACTTTCGCCCCTTTGCCGAAAACCTTGACGTAGAATTCTGCCGCTTCTTTCGCGCCCTTTTCGAACCAGATGAACGGCGTGATCTTCTGCATGACTGCCTCCCTCTCCGGATGGATAGGGGACCGGCTGAGCGCGGATAAACGTGGAAGATGCCGATGCCCTCTATTCAACATATACCGCATATACCGCGCGTTCTTTGGTACTGTCAACCATCGTTCTTCTTCTGCTCAAGCACATTCTTCAAGTGGTTCAATCCCGATGCCGCTGTCGGCCATCCTGCGTAGAAGGCAATGTGCGTGATCGCAGCTGCGAGCTCTTCTTTCGTCAGGCCGTTCTCAAGCCCCTTCTTCAGATGGAACTCGACCTGCTCGATGCGGTTCAGCGCAACCAGGCAGGTGACCGTGATCAGGCTCTTGTCGCGCTGCGAGAGCGGAGGGCGTTTCCAGACGTCCCCGAACAGGACGTCCTGCGTGAGCTGCGCATAATCCGGCGCTAACGCCTTTATCTCGTCTGTCGCTTTCTTTACGTCGCTGTCTGCCATGACGACCTCCAAGCGCATAGTATGGATTCTTAATCCGCATTAGACCCTTGCTGTTCTTGTGTACGGCAGGACCCATGCGAAGATCCCCGGCAGACGACCGAGTCCGAGGGTTAAACATTTCGGACTGTCTGAGCCAGCAGGGCGAGTTTCCGAAATGTACCGAGGACGACCGAGTCCGCCGGAAAAGGATCTTCGCCGGGGTGCCTTTCTTTGGCGCCACCTTTCTTCGGGCAAGCAAGAAAGGTGGCATAAAATACTTACGGCATTAGCAGCGTCTTGATCGCCCGTCGTTCGTCCATCGCGCGGTAGCCTTCTGCAACCTGATCGAGCGGCAGGGTCAGGTCGAAGACCTTGCCGGGGTTGATCTTCCCCTTCCACACCAGATCGATCAGGTCGGGCAGGAAACGTCGCACAGGCGCGGGACCGCCATGCAGCCGGACATGGCTGAAGAACAGCTGCTGCCCGTCGAGCTCCACACCGTGCGGCACACCGACGAAACCGATGGATCCGCCCGGCCGGGTCGAACGGATCGCCTGCGTCATCGATTCCTGGGTGCCGACCGCCTCCAGCACCGAGTCCGCGCCGATCCCCTTCGTCATTTCCTTGATGCGCGCCACGCCCTCGTCGCCGCGCCCGGCCACGATGTCGGTTGCGCCGAACTCGCGGGCGAGCTTCTGGCGCGTTTCGTGGCGGCTCATGGCGATGATCCGTCCCGCGCCCATCTGTTTCGCCGAAAGAATGCCGAGAAGCCCGACTGCGCCGTCACCGACCACCACGACCGTCTTGCCGGGTTTCACATCGGCGGCAACTGCAGCAAACCAGCCCGTCCCCATGACGTCGGAGAGGGTGAGCAGGCTCGGGATCATCTCCTTTGACGGATTTTCCGGCGTCGCTACGAGCGTGCCGTCCGCCAGCGGGACGCGCAGGAAGGGGGCCTGCGCGCCGGGGATCAGTTCGCGGTTTTGGCAGGACGACTGGTACCCGGCCCGGCAGTGAGGGCATGTGTTGTCGGACACGAAGAAGGAGCCGATCACGAACTGGCCCGGCTTGACCGTCTTGACCTCGCTGCCCGTTTCCTGAACGATGCCGCAGTACTCGTGGCCCATCGGCGTGGGCCGGGTGATCTTGTTGATGCCGCGAAAGGGCCAGAGGTCCGAACCGCAGACGCAGGTGGCCGAGATTTTGATGAGTGCATCGGTCGGTTTGATGATCTTCGGATCGGCCAGCTCCTCAAAACGCACATCCCGCGGGCCATAGAGAACTGTACCTTTCATGGGTAAACCTCCACTATCCTAAAAGAGTTGGACACTGAAGAAGCGGATCAACATCGGATAAAATCGGATCAGCTCGAAAAGCAGTCTCGCCGATAAGGTGGTCGCATCTCAAACAGTAATCCGCTTTTATCCGACTCTTATCAGATTTGATCAGTGTCAAAGGTCTTTTTTGGATTTATTGAATTTCTTTCTGCGCCGTTCCACTTAAATTATAGCCCCGTTCTTTTCTCCAAGGCTTCCGGATACCGCTCCCCCTGGATCGCGATTGACGAAGCCGCGCGTTCGATCTCACGCAGATCATCGGAGGTCAAATCGACCGCGACCGCTCCGATGTTCTCGTCCAGTCGCGCAAGCTTTGTCGTTCCCGGGATCGGCACGATCCACGGCTTCTGTGCAAGCAGCCAGGCGAGCGCGATCTGCGCCGGGGTCGCCTTCTTCCTCGTGGCGATATTCATAAGCAGATCCACCAGCGCCTGATTCGCTTGCCGATTTTCTGCTGAAAAACGGGGAACGATGTTCCTGAAGTCGTTCTTCACGAACTCCGTCTTCTCGTCGATCGTTCCCGTGAGAAATCCCTTTCCGAGCGGGCTGAACGGAACGAGCCCGATCCCCAGTTCCTCGAGCAGGGGCAGGAGCTCCGTCTCAGGCGTCCTCCACCACAGCGAGTATTCGCTCTGGACCGCGGTGACCGGCTGAACAGCGTGCGCCCGCCGGATCGTGTTCACGCCCGGCTCGGAGAGGCCGAAATGCTTTACCTTGCCTTCGCTGATCAGGTCTTTCACCGCGCCTGCCACATCTTCGATCGGCACGTTCCTGTCGACGCGATGCTGGTAGTAGAGGTCGATAGTCTCGACCCTGAGCCGCTTGAGCGAACCTTCCAGGCTCTGCCTGATGCCGTCCGGCCTGCTGTCCTGGTACTGCTTCCCGTCCGGTCCGATCTTGATCCCGAATTTCGTGGCGATCGCCACCTTCCCGCGGAAGGGCGCCAGGGCTTCGCCCAGAAGTTCCTCATTCGTGCCGTAGACCTCGGCGGTGTCGAAGAAGGTGACGCCCCGTTCGACCGCTTTCGCTATGAGAGCGATCATCTCCTTCCTGTCCGGGGGCACGCCGTAGGCGATGCTCATGCCCATGCAGCCCAGGCCGAGCGCTGAAACTTCCATGCCGCTTTTTCCTAATGTACGTTTTTGCATTGTTGCTCCTTTCAGTCTGGAAAAGCACTTGGACACTGAAGCACCGGATTAACAACTGATAAGGTCAGATTAATCCTTAATCAAATTCGTATTCGCCGTTATCAGGTTTTAATCCGCCTCTTCCGTGTCAAAACTCTATTGCTCGGTACTGCTGACCATATCTTACTCCGCATAGAATAAAGGGGGGTAGACTAATCCTGCGCATTTCTTGCCTGATCCTCCGAATGCGTCGATAATCAGGTTGACATGCGGCTCCCGGCTGCTACTATGAGATCAGGAGGCAGAAATGCGGGAAAAGGCTGATAAGGCGGCTGTTGAGGATAAAAGACTGGCATCGGCGCTCGACACATTGGGGAAGAGCATTGCCCGATGGACCGACAAGAGAGATTTATTCGAGGGCACGATCCCGGGATTGAAAGGAGCAACAAT
>JAKAHZ010000160.1 GCA_021814615.1 Nitrospirota bacterium
GTCGATGAACCCGATGAGGAAGTACGGCGCCATCTTTCCCAGGATAAGCTCGGGCGTCTTCACGGGCGTCGCTATGAGCTGTTCCATGGTGCCCCGCTCCCATTCGCGGGCGATGCAGAGCGACGTGAGGAGCGCCGCGATCACCATCATGATGACCGCGACCAGGCCGGGAACGATGAAATTCCGCGATTTGAGTTCCGGGTTGTACCAGACGCGGGGACGGGTCTCGATCAGCGGCTTCAACGTCGCGCCGCTGATGCGCCGGCCGTAGATCTCCGAAAGCGCCGCCATGTATCCCAGGGCGATGGTCGCGGTATTGGAATCGCTGCCGTCCACAAGCACCTGCAGGGATGCGGTCCTTCCCGCGCGGATGTCGCGGGAAAAATCGACGGGGATCGTCACGCCGACCCGCGCTGTGGCGGCATCCAGGGCCTTCGTGATCTCGCCGGGGTGTTCCGCATAGCGCAGGACCTTGAAATATCCCGATGCGGTCAGGTCGGCGATCAGCCCGCGGCTCAGGTCGCTCCGGTCCAGGTCGTGCACAATGGTGGTGATGTCGTCGACATCGAGCGAGATGGCGTAGCCGAAAATGAACAGAAGCAGCACCGGCATAAGGAATCCCATTGCCAGGCTCAGGGGATCCCGGACGATCTGCAGCGCCTCTTTCTTCGCGACGGCCTTGATGCGGATGAATTTCATTGGATCTCGCAGTCAGAAACCTGGAGCCAGAATCCCGAAGCGCAGTCTTGCTTCTGGACGTTCTCCTGACTCCTGAATTCCGACTCCTGTTTCCTCGCCTTCACGCTTCCTCGATCAGCGTCACGAACACGTCCTCCAGGGACGGCTCGATCTTCTCGATGCGATTGACCGCGATGCCGGCATCGGCCAGCAGTTTCGCGATGCGGGGGGCATCCTCCGGCGCGGAAGCGACCGTCGCGTGGAGAACGCTCCCGAAGATCGCCGTTTCAATGCCTTTGCCTGCCAGCGCTTCCATGGACTGCAGGGCGTTCTCCGAGTCGATTTCAAGGACATCGCGCGTCATGTGCTTCTGCCGGAGCTCGCCCGGCGTTCCCTCTGCAATGATTGCGCCCCGATAGAGCAGCGCGAGCCTATCGCAATAATCCGCCTCATCCATGTAATGGGTGGAAACGAACACGGTGGTCCCCGCCTTGGACATCTCGTAGATGAGCTTCCAGAACCCGCGCCTTGACAGGGGGTCGACGCCCGACGTCGGCTCGTCCAGAAAGAGGAGGGTCGGTTCGTGCAGGATCGCGCATCCCAGGGCCAGCCGCTGCTTAAAACCTCCCGGCAGGTCCCGGGTCAGGGTGTTCCCGCTGTCCCGAAGGCCGGACATGTCCAGCGCCCACCGCTTTCGCGCCGCCTTCTTTTCCCGCGGCACGTTGTAGATCCCGCTGAAGAAGTCGATGTTCTCTTCGACCGTAAGGTCATCGTAGAGGGAGAACTTCTGGGACATGTACCCGATGCTTTTCTTGATGTCCTCGGACCCGTTGATGATGTCGTATCCGCCCACGGTCCCGCTTCCCCCCGTGGGAAGCAGCAAGCCGCAGAGCATGCGAATCGTCGTCGACTTCCCGGCTCCGTTCGGGCCGAGGAACCCGAAGACCTCTCCCGTGCGCACCGAGAGATCGATCGCATCGACCGCGATGAAATCGCCGAAGGTGCGGGTAAGCCCGTGAACGCTCACCGCCGACGCGGCAAGGCCGTCGGGCCTTTTTCTCGCTTCATTCGCCATTCCGCGAGCCCCCTTCCCGGCTATGCCGGTTTCTCCACCATGGCGATGAACACATCCTCCAGGGAAGGGAGGATATCCCGGTGGTCGCGGACCGGGATGCCCGCCTGTTCCAGCGCGCCGAGAACAGCGGCGGCATCATCCTTCCCCGCCAGACCGATATGGAGCCGGTCGCCGTACATGCTGACGGTCGAAACGCCGCGCACGGTCCGTACCCGTTCGCCGGCGGTCCGGACATCGTCGGTCCAAACCTCCAGCATGGGCAGAGCAAGGGAGGCGCGCACGTTCTGGGGCTGATCTTCGATAATGACCTTTCCTTTGTGCATGAGACCGATCCTCCCGCACCGTTCAGCCTCGTCAAGGTAGGAAGTGGACAGAAAGATCGTGACGCCTTCCCGGAGGAGGTCATAGAGGATGCGCCAGAAATCCCTGCGGGAGACCGGATCGACGCCGTTCGTCGGCTCGTCCAGAAAGAGTATCTCGGGCGTATGGATGAGCGCGCAGGCGAGCCCCAGCTTCTGCTTCATCCCTCCGGAGAGTTTTCCGGCAAGACGGTCACCGAAGGGCGTGAGATTGCTGAATCCCAGCAGCCGCTCAATCCGCGGCTCCCGCTCCCGCCGCGGCACTTCATAGATGTCGGCATAGAACAGGATGTTTTCCATCACCGTGAGGTCCTCGTAGAGGCCGAAACGCTGCGACATATAGCCGATCCGTTCCTTGATCCGTTCCGCGTCGGTCAGGACCGAATATCCCGCCACGCGGGCCTCTCCCGCAGTCGGCGTCATGATCCCGGTCAAAAGCCGCATCGTCGTGGTCTTCCCGGCCCCGTCCGGGCCGACGAGACCGTAGAGCTCACCGCGTCTGATCGCAAGATTGAGCTCAGACACGGCGACCGTTGCATTGAAGGTTTTCTGGAGACCTGTGGTTTCAATGGCGAGCGTATCGTTCATGAATGATGGGGAACCGGGACGCGTTGGGCATGGCAGGCAAACGGAACGCCTCACCTGGCATTCAGGAGGATCGTCACATCCGCAGGCATCCCCGGCTTCAGCTCTTCGTTCTCGTTCCTGACACTGACTTTCACGGCAAAGACGAGCTTCACCCGCTCATCCCTGGTCTGCACGTTTTTCGGCGTGAATTCCGCTTCCGACGATATGGTGGTAACCGTACCGGCATAGATCTTCTGGGGAAAGGTGTCGGTCCGCACATCCGCCTTCTGTCCGAGTTTCACCAACCCCAGTTTGTCTTCCTTCACGTAGACTTTGATCCAGGGATTCTCGAGATCCCCGAGCGAAAACACGGCCGAACCGGCCGCTACGGTCTCGCCGATCTCGGAGTTTTTCCTGAGCACCACACCGGCAACCGGCGCGACAAGGATGGCATCGCGCAAACGCACTTGCGATGCGGCAAGCGCCGCCTGCGCCTGGCGGAATTGTGAACGGGCGGCATCGTAATTCGCCTTCGCCGTATCCATCTGCTGGGCGGTAATGACGCTGTCCTTGACAAGACTCTCGTAGCGTTCGAAATCCTTCTTCGCCTTTTCCAGGCTCGCCTCCGCGACCCCTTCCGCTGCCCGATTCTGCGCCGTGATGCTTTCGAGCTCCGCTCGGTCCAAGGCTGCGATGCGGTCGCCTTTCTTGACCCGGTCGCCTTCATCGACCGCCAGTTCGGCGAGTCGTCCGGCCGATTTGAAGCCCACGTTCACTTCCGTTACTTCCACCGTGCCCGAAAGCGCAAGCTGGCCCTTGGTTCCGTCATGTCCCCGCGTCCAGAGATAAGCTCCCACAGCTGCAGCAACAGCGGCAACGATGACCGGAATAACGATCTTCCTGTTCATGATCCCCTTTCGCACCCGGAGGACCGGGATTGCATACATCATAGCATAGGCCGAAAGGTTGAACAATCCGGCGGTCAGGAAGGACACGAGGCAGAAAAAAAGCGGTTGCTGCCAACCGCCGGTGATTCCGCCGACCAGGATATTCTTTTCAGCCTTTCACGCAGGCAATGGGCCGCACGCGGACCACTTTGCGCGCCAGGCCCGCATGATGCGCCGCATCAACGACTTCGGTCACGTCCTTGTAAGAATCCGGCGCCTCCTCGGCGATCCCCTGGTAGGAATGCCCGCGGATCAGCACTCCCCGCTCGCCGAGCATCCTGATCACGTCCCTGCCGTGCCATTGCCGCTTCGCCTGTGTCCGCGACATGGCCCTGCCCGCGCCATGGCAGGCGGAACCGAAGGCAGCCGTCATTCCCTCGTCCGTTCCTGCGAGCACGTAGGACGATGTGCCCATGGTCCCGCCGATCAGCACCGGCTGGCCGACCTGGCGGTATTCCGCCGGCAGATCGATCCGTCCGGGACCGAAGGCGCGCGTGGCTCCCTTGCGGTGCACATAGAGGCGTTTCTTCTTTCCGTTGACGACATGCGTCTCCACCTTGCAGGTATTGTGGCTGATATCGTAGAGCACCTTGATGAAGCCTTCGGGGAAAACGTCCATGAAGACCTCTCGTACCAGGTGGGTCAGGATCTGGCGGTTCGCGAGCGCACAGTTGATCCCCCCGCTCATGGCGCCGAAGTAGGCCCTGCCTTCCGGCGAATCGATGGGCGCCGACGCCAGTTCCCGGTCGCGTATCGGCAGTTTGAACCGGGCCGCAGCGCCAGCCAGGCTCCGGAGCGCGTCGGTGCCGATCTGATGGCCCAGGCCGCGGGATCCGCAATGGATCGTTACGACCACGTCGCCCTTCCCGAGCCCCATGGCCTGCGCGGCCCGCTGATCGAAGACTTCCTCCACCACCTGCACCTCGAGATAATGGTTCCCCGATCCGAGCGTGCCCATTTCCCGCTCCTGCCGCTTCTTCGCCGTGGGAGAGACCTGCGAGGGTTCAGCTCCGTCTACGCGGCCCTGTTCCTCGGTATATGCCAGATCCTCGGGGAGTCCGAATCCTTTCTTGACCGCCCAGACCGCGCCGTCGAGAAGCATTTCGTCGATTTGGTGCTGCGTGAGACGGATCGCGCCTTCCGATCCTACTCCCGCGGGAACGCGGTTGTAGAACTGATCCACGAGTTGCTGGAGCCGGGGCATGACCTCCTCGAACGTCAGCCCCGTCTTCATCGTCCGCACGCCGCAGGATATGTCGAATCCCACGCCGCCCATGGAGATGATGCCGCCTTCTTGCGGATCAAAGGCCGCGACGCCGCCGATGGGGAAGCCATATCCCCAGTGCGCATCAGGCATGGCCATCGAAGCGACCTGGATGCCCGGCAGGAGCGACACATTCACCACCTGCTCCCGCACCTTCTCATCCATGGCCTGGACCAGTTTTTCGCTGGCAAAAATCCGTCCCGGCACGCGCATCTCGCCGGAGCGGGGAATCTCCCAGAGAAAGTCATTGATCTTATGAAGGCTCTTGAGGTCCATAGTGATTAACGGGAGACCGTCGCGTCCAACAAGTATCCCCGGTTCCTGTCTCCTGACTTCTGGCTCCTGACTTCTGGCTCCTGGCTTCTGGCTCCTGTTTTCTGATTTCCTACACATCAACCACGCATTGCGCAACGAACCGGCCCTCTTCCGTACCCACATGAAGCATATGGTATGTCGCCCCCTTCACTTCCACGCGCGGCCGATGCTTCATGCGATCGAGCGGTTCGCCCCAGGCTTCACCCGCAAGCTCGTTGCCGCGGATCGAGACGGCGAATTTCGAGAAAACCAGCCGGTCGATGTCGGATACCGCAAGGAGCGCATTCAGCCATTCGACGAGCAGCAGATCCCGCTCCGGCGCGGAAACGGTGATCGAACGGCGCTCCCGTGGCTCCACGTTACCCACATCCACGACAACGGAGTACATCGCCGCAGCGGCATGGGCAAAGGACTCTTCCAGGCTGTCGCCGAACCCCCGGATCCCGATATCCGCCTCATGCTCGAAAGTTTCGTACGGTATCTTCATAAGAAAATAGTAACGCAGGCTCTCGCCTGCGTCCATGTATTCTTCCTTCGCTCTTCCCCTGCAGCATTATGCCCATACGCCGGCGACAGGCGCGCCGCAGTAGCCGCACTGCCCGTCCCTGATACGGTTCTCGTCGACCGAGAATCCCGCCCGCGTTACCAGCGTTTTTCCGCAGGCCGGGCAGACCGTATTCTCACCCTCGCCGAAGACGTTTCCCTCATACACGTACCGGAGCCCCTCCTCGAATCCGATCTCGCGGGCCCGCGCGAGCGTTGCCACGGGCGTCCGTGGGGCATCGGTAAGCTTGTAGGTAGGATGAAACCTGCTTACGTGCCAGGGAATGTTCCTGTCCACCGATGCGATGAATGCCGCGACCTGCCGGAGTTCCGCCTCCGAATCGTTGTGTCCCGGGATCACGAGCGTAGTGATCTCCGTCCAGATCCCCAGGTCGTGGTAGAGCCGGATCGCGTCGAGCACCGGCTGCAACCGGGCGCCGCAGATCGTGTGGTAGAACTCCTCTGTAAAGCCCTTGAGATCGATATTGGCTGCATGGAGATAGGGCCGCACCGCGCGGAGCGCCTCGGGGGTGATATAGCCGTTCGTCACGAAAATGTTCTTAAGTCCCTTCTCCACCGCCAGCCTCGCCGTCTCCGCAGCCAGCTCGATGAAGATCGTCGGTTCCGTATAGGTATAGGAGATGCTGGCGCAACGCATCTGGACGGCGGCGGACACGATCTGGGCCGGCGATGCCGGCTGCCCCGCTACCGCGCCTCCCCGGTCACGCGGCAGCTGGGAAATATCGGCGTTCTGACAGTGTTTGCAGCGGAAATTGCACCCCGGAGCGGCGATGGAGAAAGACGTGCTGCCGGGGAGAAAGTGAAAGAGCGGCTTCTTCTCGATGGGATCGATGTTCTGAGCGATCACCTTGTCGTAAACGAGGGTGTACAGCACGCCGTCCCGGTTTTCCCGGACCGCGCACACGCCGCGATGGCCGGGTGATATGAGGGAGGGGTGCTGGGAGA
>JAKAHZ010000161.1 GCA_021814615.1 Nitrospirota bacterium
GCAGGTCGTGGTCCTTGCCGCCGTGCTCGGCATGGTGAACACCTTCGACATGCCCGCGCGCCAGGCCTTCATCATCGAGCTGGTCGGCCGCGAGGACCTGATGAATGCCATTGCGCTCAATTCCTCCATCTTCAACGCCGCCCGCGCGCTCGGTCCCGCGGTGGCGGGCATCGTGATCGCGTCATTCAGCACGGGCGTGGCCTTTTTCCTGAACGGCCTCAGTTTCCTTGCCGTTATCGCCGGATTGTTCATGATGCGCATCGAGGAACAACCCAGGACCGGGGCGGTTGCGCTGGATGTGCTCGCCGATACACGCGAAGCGCTCGCCTATGTCCGCAAGACCCCGCTCATCCTGACCACCATCGTCCTGGTCGGCATCGTGAGCGTCTTCGCGGCGAATTTCAACGTCCTCGTGCCGGTGTTCGCGCGCATCGAACTCAATCGTAATGCCGCAGCCTTCGGATTCCTGATGTCCTCCTTCGGCGCCGGCGCGCTTGTCGGCGCTGTTACCCTCACGCTCCTGAGCCGCTCCGGCCCCCGGCCTTCCATCCTTTACGGCAGCGGCCTCGGACTGTCGCTTGTTCTCATCCTGATCGGGTTGCAGAAGAGCTACGGCTTTACGGCCTTTCTCCTGGCGCTCTGCGGCTGGTGCATCGTCACCTTCTTCGGCACGGCAAATACCACTGTCCAGCTGAACAGCGAAGATCGTCTTCGCGGCAGGGTTATGAGCGTGTACACCATGGCCTTCGGCGGATTATCTCCTTTCGGAAGCCTCTTCGCCGGCTCCGTTGCGCAATGGCTCCACACGCCCTTCACCTTCGCTCTCGGCGGTCTGATCACCGGACTCGCTTTTTTATCCTTCCTGACGCGGCGTTCGCGATTATCCCTGCCTAAGAATGCCCTTTGACGGCCCTGAACGCACAAAGGCCGCAGCGATACATCAAACTGCGGCCTTTCTTTGCTTACTGACGATGAACAGCTACGCTGCCTTGAGCAGGACTTTCAGCGCCCTTTCCTTCGACGCGTTGCCGAAGGTATCGTAGGCTTTCATCACGTCTCCGAGCTTGAAGGTGTGGGTGATCAGCTTTTTCGGGTCGAGTTTGCCGATCTTCACTTCCTTCAGGAGCATCGGTGTGGTGACCGTGTCGACGAGCCTCGTCGTGATCGTCACGTTCTGCGACCACAGTTTCTCGAGATGCAGGTCCACGCTCTTGCCGTGCACGCCGATGTTGGCGATATGCCCGCCGGCGGCGACTATATCCTCGCAGAGCTCGAAGGTCGACGGGATGCCTACCGCCTCGATTGCAACATCAACGCCCTTCTTGCCGGTTAACTCGAAGACCCTTTCCCGCGCATTGCCGTCCCTGCTGTTCACGGTCTTCGTGGCGCCGAACTTCCGCGCCACGGCCAGCCGGTTATCGTCGAGATCGATCATGATGATCTCGGCCGGAGAATAGAACTGCGCGGTCAAGAGCGCGGCAAGACCCACCGGTCCCGCGCCAACGATGGCCACCGTGTCTCCCGGCTTCACCTGCCCGTTCATGACGCCGCACTCGAACCCGGTGGGCAGGATATCGCTCAGCATGACCAAAGAGTCCGCGTCTGCGTTCTCGGGCACCGCATAGAGACTCGTATCCGCAAAGGGTATCCTCACGTACTCAGCCTGCGTGCCGTCGATGGTGTTCCCGAGGATCCATCCGCCGCCGCTTTCGCAGTGCGAATACATCCCCTTCTTGCAGGCATCGCATTTTCCGCAGGACGTGATGCAGGAGATCAATACGCGGTCTCCCCGTTTGAAATTCCGCACCCCGGAGCCCACGTCGTCGATGATCCCCACGCCCTCATGCCCCAGGATCCTGCCGGACGTTACCGTCGGCACATCGCCTTTCAATATATGCAAATCCGTGCCGCAAATCGTCGTTCGTTCTATCTTCACGACCGCATCCGCGGGGTCCTGCACAGCCGGTTTCGGCCGGTCCTCCCAGGATCGTTTTCCCGGCCCCATATACACCAATGCTTTCATAGGACCACTTCCTTTCCCGGCATTGCGGGCAGATGGCAAGTTGTATGCGTGGAACGTGCATGACTCACACGCCCCTGCCCTGACGGCAATACCGTTCTTGCTCCTATGACAGCGTACCACTTGCCGGGGTTCAGTCAACAGGGGGTTCTTGGGGGGGTGGCAGAAGAGATTGCAGGGATAAGGAATGCGTTAACAGGGTTTTTTCAGCTGTTTATTATCTTCTTCGTGTCCTACGTGGTTAACTCATATATTGCTTGCCAGCTATTCTTGATCTTCTTCAGCCCTTCGTGTCCTTCGTGGTTCAATCCGGTTATTGCTTTCCGCTTGTCACCCGCTTTGATCTTCTTCGCGCCCTTCGCGCCTTCGCGGTTATATCCTGTATTTGTTTTCCTGATTGTCAGTGTTTTTGATTTTCTTCGTGCCCTTCGTGTCGTGGTTCAATCCGGTTATTGCTTTCCGCTTGTCACCCGCTTTGATCTTCTTCGCGTTCTTCGCGCCTCCGCGGTTCAATCATGTATTACTTTCTAGCTTTCCGGCTTGTCAGCTATTCTTGATTTTCTTCGTGCTCTTCGTGTCCTTCGTGGTTAAATCATGTATCGCTTTCCAGCTTGCCGGCTTGCTAGCTTTCCGGCTTGTCTGCTTGCCACCTGCCTCACCTGACGATTACACCCGCATATCCCACGACCTGGTCCGTATCTCCGCTCACCTCGCCGGAATGGGCATATTTGACCAGTTCCGCCGTGGACGCTCCCAAGGCCTTGCTCGCCGTGATCATGGCGATCGCAGGGCCGAAGCCGCACATGGTGATCCCCTCGGTCTGGACCGTGTGGTACAGCCCCTCCGCATCGAGCGCCAGCACGCGGTCCACTGCCTTGCGGTCCTGTTTCGCCGCCACCGATGCCGCTACATAATGGCTCATGTCGGAGCTGGCAACGACCAGGATGTCGCGTTTGGCGTCCTTGATCGCCGCAGCAACGGCGTTCCCCACATCCAAGCAGGTCTGGAGACGGGTGTCCATCACCTGGATCGGCACAATCCGGATATCTTCGCGAAGATATTGGATGAAGGGAAGCTGAACTTCGAGGGAATGTTCGCGGAGATGGGCGAGCGAATCAGAGCGGATGAGGCGGGAGCCTCCGAGGATTGCGGCGGCAAGGTCCTCGTCGATGGACACGGTGCCGAGCGGCGTGGACCACTGGCCTTGCGGCATGAGCGACACCGGAGCGCCCATGCCGGTATGGTTCGGGCCGATCAGGACCACGGTACCGGGAAGATCGATGCGGGAATAGACAGCGCCCGCAACAGCTCCCGAATAGACCAGGCCGGCGTGAGGCACCATCACCCCGACGGCCTTGACCTTGTCCTTGCTCCGGATGAGGAAGCGCTCGACCTGGTCCCTCAGGCTCGACGCCCCTCCCTGATAAAAGTATCCCGCAACAGCCGGTTGACGCAGCATGGCGCCCCCTATCGCGCAGATCAGAAGCCATGAATCCGTAACGGAAAGAACAAGGGTCCGGGGAACGAACGCCGTTCTCCCGGTAACGGGCGGATTCTGGAAAGAGTATAGCATCCGGCGGTAAAGAATGCGGGGAAAAGCGCTTCGAAAGGATCAATCCACGGACTTGCTGATCACCGTCTCGATCGTGCCCTTGAGGCGCATCTCGGAGTAGTCCTTCAGCACATCGCGGACGTGGGGATGTTTGTCGATGAGTTCCTGCAGTTTGTCCTCGGTCATCTCGAGGATGACCGTGTCCTCCAGCGTCTCGATCGTGGCAGTCCGCGGCTTGCCCGTCAGGAAGGCGATCTCGCCGAAGAATTCGCTGGGCATGAGCTTGGCAAGGTCGACGATATCGCCGGAGAGCATCTTGGTGTACACTTTCACCGATCCGCTGGCGATGATATAAACGGATTTGCCCTTGTCGCCCTCGCGGACGATGATCTCGCCGGAGGCGAACTGGTGCACGTTCATGAGCTTCGCGAACTCCTCGAACTCGCCCTGCGTGAACCCGGCGAAGAGCGGCACCGCGCTGTTTGCGGGCTTTGATTTGCCCTCGTCCACGGGCTCCGCCTTCTTTTCGACGATGACCTTGTTCGAGTGGAGCGCGGACATGCGGTCGATAGCGCGTCTGTGGTTCGGATCGATGCGGAGCGCCAGCTTGTACTGGGCCAGGGCCTTCACCACCGCGCCCTGCTCCGCGTACAGGTCCGCGGCATAGACGTATTCCCGCGTGGCCTCGGGGCGCGAGTTCAGCTTCTGGTAGGCGTCTCCCATGCGGACCCTGATGATGGGATCGGGATTCATGGCGAAAAGCTGCTCCATGCCCGACACCGCGTCTTTCCACTTGCCCTTCACCAGGTGCTTCTGTATTTCTTCGATCAGTTTTGTCTTGTCGATAGCCATATTGTTGTAGGGATCCTCCGCCGCGAAGGCGGCTAAACTCGAAGTGTCTTTCGCGACGTTCTCATTGCGATTTCTTCGTGTCTTAGAGTCTTTGTGGCGAAATATTGTAGTGTCTTTTGCCCTTACGGCTCCTAACCGATTCCCTTCAGTTTCAGCAGCGTGCTGGCCACGCGCTGATCGTAATAGTTCTTCATCACCTCGCGGATGCGCGGCTTCGAGACGATGAGATCTTTCAGTTGATCCTCGGGCACTTCGAGGATATCGCATTCCTCGGCGGTCTCGACGGTGGCCGTGCGCGGCTGGCCGGTGAGGAAAGCGATCTCGCCGAAGAAATCGCTGGGCTGAAGCACCGCGAGCTCCACTTTTTTCCCTTCCACGGTAGTGGTGACCCGGACGGTGCCGCGGGTGACCACGTAGACCGAGGCGCCTTTGTCGCCTTCCTTCACGATCGTTTTGCCCGCGGGTTCGGTATGGAAGACCATGCGTTTCGTAAATTCGTTGAACTCCTCCTGCGTGAGGTCGGCAAAGAGCGGGATGATGCTGCTTTCGGGGGCCGCCTCGCCCAGGTGCACGGGCTCCAGCTTGAGTTCGCTCACCGACTTGTTCGAATGCAGGCCGGCCATCTGCTGCTGCGCTCCCTGGTGCGCGGGATCGAGCCGCAGAACGAGCTTGTACATGGCCAGGGCCTTCACCACGAACCCCTTGTCCGCAAAGAGGTCGGCGGCCTTGAGGTATTCCTGGACCGCCTGCGGCTTCTGGTTCATCTTCTGGCGCACATCGCCCATGCGGACCTTCACCTGCGGGTCATGGTCGATGGCGAAAAGCTTCTCCATCTCGGCGATGGCGTTCTTCCAGTCGCTCTTGCCGAGGTACTTCTGGATGTTCTCGCTGATCTGCGCCTTTTCCGATGCCACGGCATCCTCCCCTGAAATGGTCGTTCGCGGGCCCCCGCGTGCCCCTATTATAGCGAAATTTGTAAAATTTAAAAGCTTCTTGTTTCGGCGTTCTCGAAGCGCGTGAACTTGTGCAGGAACGTGAGGTGCACCGTGCCGATGGGTCCGTTGCGCTGCTTGCCGATGATCACTTCCGCCGTCCCCCGCCGTCCGCAGCTGCATTCGCCCTCGGGCGGCGGCGGGCATTCGCACTTGTTGTACACCTCGTCGCGGTAGATGAAGAGGATCACGTCGGCATCCTGCTCGATGGCGCCGGATTCGCGCAGGTCCGCCAGCATGGGCCGCTTGTCCTTGCCCCGCGTCTCCACGGCGCGGTTCAGCTGGGACAGGGCGATGATCGGCACGCGCAGCTCCTTGGCCAGGGCCTTGAGGGACCGCGATATGCCCGAGATCTCCTGCTCGCGGCTGTCCGTGTTTGTGCCGCGCATGAGCTGGAGGTAGTCGACGACGATCAGGTCGAGGCCCCGGTCGGCCTTGAGCCGCCTGGCCTTGGACCGCATCTCGAAGATCCCGATGGCGCCCGTGTCGTCGATGAAGAGCGGCGCCTCGGACAGCTTGCCCGCCGCCATGCCGATCCTGCCCCAGTCCGAATCGGCGAGATAACCGGTGCGGAGCTTGTGCGCGTCGATCCGGGCCTCGGAACAGAGCAGGCGCAGGCCCAGCTGCTCCTTGGCCATTTCCAAGCTGAAGAAGGCAACCGTCTTCTTGCCCTCCATGGCCACATGCTCGGCGATGTTCAGGCAGAAGGCCGTCTTGCCCATGGAGGGGCGGCCCGCAACGATGATCAGGTCTCCCGCCTGGAGCCCCGAGGTCATCTTGTCCATCTCCACGAAGCCCGTGGGCAGGCCGGTGATCATCTCCTTCCGGTCATAGAGCTGCTCGATGGTCTCGTAGCTCTGCTTGATGATGTCCTTGATCGCCGAGAAGGGCTCGACCATCTTCTGGTCGGAGATGCGCAGGATCTCCTGCTGGGCGCGGTCGAGGATCTCGCTGATCTTGAGCGCTTCCGACGATTCGTCGTAGCTCTGGCTGATGATGTCCGTGGAAGCGTGGATCAGCTGGCGGAGCACCGATCTGTCGTGGATGATCCGGGCGTGGTGCTTCACGTTCGCCGCCGTGGGAACGAGGCTCACGAGCTGGGACAGGTAGGACGCGCCGCCCACCTTCTCGAGCGTTCCGCCGCGGCGAAGGGCGTCGGTCAGGGTGATCAGGTCGATGGCCTCGCGGGCGTCAGCCATCTCCTGCATTGCGGCGAAGATCCGCTTGTGGGCGTCCTTGTAGAAGTCCTCGGGAACGAGGATGTCGCTCACGTTCTCG
>JAKAHZ010000025.1 GCA_021814615.1 Nitrospirota bacterium
GGACCTTTCGCGGTACCCTGCGCCAGAGCTTTTTCCTCTCCACGAACTCGGCGGTGGAGCTCGGTATCCTTCGCGAACAGACCTTCCGCCATGATCTGACCGAGTACCGTGCCGGATGGAACCTGTACTTCTGAGTCAGGCAAATCAAGGGGACGCGGATACGGTCGGATGAACGCGGATGGAGCACGGATAGGAAGAACGAGGCAGAAGAACGCTCGACAGGGATCAACGGATCACATCGGATCGCGAAGGCCGGACGAGGCCGCATACCGCCGAAATATCCTGCCCTTTTGAAGGTTTTGCCTCAATTCATCCTTGACAACCGCAAACGTTCCTTTTAATATAACGTCCGTGCCGAAGTGGTGGAATTGGTAGACGCGCTGCGTTCAGGGCGCAGTGGGCGTACGCCCGTGGGGGTTCAAATCCCCCCTTCGGCACCATTCTTTCTCTTGTCTTTCCGCAGAGGACGCAGTGGAACACCGGCTGCAGCACATGAGCGTCCATCATGGTTCCCTTCCCGCTTCCCGAATCGAGGCTATCCATTCATGAAAAAGGTTTTCGTCATACTCGGTCTCGTCGTCCTTGCCGCATGCGCAAAGGAGCCGCCCTTCGATCCCGTGGCGAAGTTCCGCGAGGCGGAGGACAAGATGGTGCACTACAAGTACGAGGACGCGCGCAAGGCCTACCAGGAGATCCAGGAGAAGGCGCCCGACCGGAGCTATGACGCGGACATCATGCTGCGCATCGCGGACACGTACTATGGCGAGGAGAAGTACGGCGAGGCGCAGGTGGAGTACCAGTCCTTCCTGAATTTCCATCCCGTGCACCGAGACGCGCCCTATGCCCAATTCCAGATCGGTATGTGCAGCTACAACGATCTGACGACCATCGACCGGGATCCCGGCGTTGCCCGCACGGCCATCATCGAATTCCGGAAGCTGCTCGACAAATATCCCGGAAGCCCCTACGAGACTCCGGCAAAGGAGCATATCGCCGAGTGCAGGAATCGCCTGGCCGAATATGAACTCTACGTGGGCAGGTTCTATTATAAAAAGGACTCCTACAAGTCCGCCATCGGCAGGCTGGAAAAGCTGGTGAAGGACTATCCGGGCTCTCCGTCGGAAGAAGATGCCTTGTATTACACCGGCCTGTCCTACCTGGAGCTGGGCGAGAAGGCGAAAGCGCTCGCAGCGTTCCGGGAGATCAAGGCCCGGTTTCCGGCGTCGGCGCACCGGGTGGACGAGTACCTCGCCAAGCTCGGTGCGTCATGAAGTACTATCCCGCCTACCTCGATCTCCAGGGCAGATCCTGCCTGGTCGTGGGGGGCGGAGCGGTGGCGGAACGCAAGGTCCATTCCCTTCTTTCCGCGGGCGCACTGCTTACCGTCGTCAGCCCCGAGATCACTCCTGTGCTTCGCTCCCTCGCTGACCGGGGATCGATCCGCCTTCGAGACAAATCCTTCGATGTCGTTGATGTCACCGGCTTCTACCTCGTCGTGGCAGCGACGAACGATGCGGCGGTGAACAGCTCCGTAGCCCGCGCCTGCCGCACGAGCGGCATCCTGGTCAATACCGTAACGAATCCGGAGGAGAGCAGCTTCATCGTTCCATCGGTGGTGGAGCGGGGCGATCTCCTGATCGCCGTTTCCACGGGCGGCGCAAGCCCCGCCCTGGCGAGAAAGATCCGCGAAGATCTGGAGGCCCTCTTCGGTCCCGAGTACCGCGTTTTGCTTGAGAACCTGGAACTCCTCAGGACCCGACTTTTCGCAACCGTGCCTGATGAGGAAACGCGGCGAAGCATTTTCCAGGCTGTCGTGGATTCCGATGTGCTGACCATGCTCAAGCGGGGAGATGCTGCGGGGGCGGAACAGAAGATCGAAATAATCGTGAAGGAATTGTCCGGATAGAAAGGCCGCGGTCCGGAGATGAATCATCAGAAAAGGCGCTCCGGAGCATGGAGCGCCTTTTCTTATCCTGACAGCATAATAGCGACGCGAACTGCGATAGCAATGCGTCTCACTTTTTGAATATCTTTCCGAGGATGCCGCTCTTCTTCCCCTCCGCTGCGGGCTGCTCGGCAACCGCGACGCCTGCGGCCTTCAGCGCATCCTTGATCTTCTGCGCATCGGGGAAACGCAGAAGCGCATTGTTCAGGATGCCGATGCCTTTGACCTTATGGCCGGTCCGCAGGTAGAAATTACCGAGGGCATAGTGATACTCCATTTTGGATGCGTCGAGCTCGAAGGCTCTCCTGAAAGGCTCCTCCGCCTCTGCCTGGCGGCGCGGGATCCGGAGGAGGCAGATCCCATGGTAGAAGAAATATTCGGCCTTCGAAGGATCGGTTCGCGCCGCCGCTGCGAAGGAATCCACGGCAAGGCCGAAATTGTTCACCTTGTAGTCCTGCATGCCCTTGGCGAACTGTTGTTCCGCCTCCGCCGCCTTCGCCGGCGCTACCTTCTGACGGATCGCCGAGCGCTGCTCCTCTGCCCGCGCAGTCTTCTCGGACAGCACAGCGGTCAGTTTCCCTTCTCCTGCGGCCGCAATGGCTTCCTCGAGCTTGTCCTTCCACGCCACATGCTCAAGCGCTGCGTTCAGCACAGCCAGTGATTTGGCCTTGATCCCGCTTTTCAAATATAGATTGCTCAGCTCGATGTGGTGCTCGACCTTGGTAGCATCGAGCTCAATGGCCTTCTGGAGGTGTTCTTCGGCCTCGTGCTTGCGGCGGGGGATGTTGGAGAGGCAGAGGCCGAGGTAGAAGAAGTAAGGCGCCTTGATCGGGTCGAGCCGCACCGCCCAGGTGAAGGAGTCAACGGCTGCCCAGTAGTTCCCCACCTGGAAGTCCCTCATGCCGTTATTGAACTGGACGGCAGCGCGTTCCGCCTTTTCCTTGTAATTCTCCTGGTACTCCTCGGCGTGCTGTTCCACGAACTCTCCGCTCTGCGGAGAGGCCGGTGAGGCAGCTGCCGGGGATGGCGCCGCCGGCTGTTGCCGTGACAGCATCAGGTTGTATTCCGCGCGCTTCACGTCGTCGCTCAACGTATCATAGGCCTTGTGGATGCGGTCGAAGAGCGTGTCGAGCCGGTCCTTCATGTCCGCCATGGCGCTGTCGAAGTGCCGGTCGGGATGATAGGCCTTTGCAAGCCGGAAGTAGGCCTTCTTGATCGCCGGCACGTCCGCGTCGCGCTCCACCTTCAGCACCTGGTAGTGGTCCTGTTTGGCGAGCGTCTCGAAGGCCTGCTGGATCGACTCGCGCGTGACCTGCATCTCCGGTTCCGCGGGCCGGGCAGCCGCCTGTTTCTCATCCCTGGCCTTCGATAGCCGCACGGCTTCCTGCACCGCTTCGCGGGCAAAGGACATCTCTTCTTCCGACTTGATCGCTCCCTCTTCGATCATGCGGAGCCCGAAGAGCACGGAGAGCGCCTTGAAGGCGTTGAAATCGCCGATGCCCGAGAGGCTTGCGACCTCTTCAATGGTCCGCTTGCCGTCAACGAGGGAAAGGACGATCTTCTGGTCCGCGGAGAGGTTGGCGTCCTGGAAGAGCGCCGAGGGGTCCGTGGCAGGACGGACAACCGTCGTGGGCGCCGGGAGGGACTTGCGGATGTCCTTCCAGTCCAGCGTGGCCAGTCCGTCCAGGATCAGGTTGCCCGTGGAAAGCTGGAGCGGAATGATGTCCTGGACCGGCAGGGGGCCTTCGTCGAAGCGGTAGGTCCCCGCGTGCGGCGGAAAGAGGCTCACGATGATCTGCTTCACGTGATCCTTGACGCTCTCCACCAGGGCCTGGGGCGAGATGAAGCCCATTTCGACGAGCACCGCGCCCTGGCGCTTTCCGGTCTTGAGCATGATCTCCGTGGAAGCGTCGAACTGCGCCTGCGTGATCTTCCCCGCGGCGAGCAGGTAATCGCCCAGCCGGTCGGCGGCCAGGTTCGATGACGCGAAGGCGATGTCGCCGTTCCGGAAATAGACCTTCTTCGCGATCTTCAGGGCGGTCTTGCCTTCGATATACTCGAAGGACGCCGTACCGGTCTTGGACTGTACGCGCAGGGTCTGGAAGAGCCAGGGCACGGAGCGCGGCTTGATGTCCCCGGACAGGGGCACGACGTTGCGATCAGCTGCTTCAACCATGGGGCCAATTATAACAGTTTTTTCCTGTTTTGAGAACCGTTTGTTGGAGACGGCGCCTCATCATCCTGTTGACTCCGAAAGGGGTGTTCACTATAATTGTCCCAACTCCTGCCGAACTTCATTTCAGCGTGCTTTCCCGCGCTTCACGAGGACGACCGCATGGACAAGGACCTCTACCTGGGGATCGACATGGGCTCGGTCAGCATTAAAACTGCGCTCATCGATTCCGCCGCAACGCTGCTCGCCGATTCCTACACCCGCATCAAGGGAGACCCCCTGGCTGCGCTGTCCGGGGTCCTCACGAAACTCGCAGCAACCTGTCCCGACGGGCGCATCATCTCCGCCGGCATCACGGGCAGCGGGGGCAAGACCGTTGCCGGCAGGATCGGCGCGGTGTTCGTGAACGAGATCCTCGCCCAATCCGCCTTTGCCGGCACCTTCCACCGCGGCTGCCGGACCATCATCGAGATGGGCGGCGAGGACGCCAAGCTCATCCTCCTTGCTCCCGAGCGGAACGGCGGCCTCCGCATCGAAGATTTCTCGATGAACGCCGCCTGCGCCGCCGGCACGGGCTCGTTCCTCGACCAGCAGGCCCACCGGCTCCATCTTGCCATCGAGGAGTTCAGCGCCATCGCCCTCAAATCCAAGACCCCGCCGGCCGTGGCGGGCAGGTGCAGCGTCTTCGCCAAGAGCGACATGATCCATTTGCAGCAGATCGCCACGCCGGACCACGACATCGTGGCGGGTCTCTGCTTCGGCATGGCCAGAAATTTCAAGGCCACCGTGGGCAAGGGCAAAGCCATCACGCCGCCGGTGCTCTTTTTGGGCGGCGTGGCCGCGAACCTGGGCATGCGCCGGGCCTTCCGCGAGGTGCTGAAGCTCTCGGAGAACGACCTGTCCATCCCCGGGCATTTCAACACCTCCGGCGCCATCGGCGCGGCGCTCACGGTCCGGGCGCAGGGTGTCCGGGACATTGCCTATCGCGGCGCAGCGGCGCTCGACCGCACGGGTGTGAACCTCCGGGCCGGGACTGCGGGGCGCTGGACGCCACTTGCCGCGCCCGCTGGCATCATGCGGAATCCGGACCATGACCGCCTGGCGGAAAAGGGAACGCTGATCGAGGCCTATCTGGGCGTTGATGTGGGGTCGGTTTCCACGAATGTCGTCGTGATCGACAGGGAGATGCGCGTCCTGTCCAAGCGCTACCTGCCCACCGCAGGCAGGCCCATTGAAGCGGTAAAGCAGGGGCTTGCCGAGGTGGGAGCCGAAGTGGGACACCTGGTCGCGATCATGGGCGCGGCCACCACCGGCTCGGGAAGGTATCTCACCGGCGACATGATCGGCGCGGACCTGGTGCGGAACGAGATCACGGCGCAGGCGACGGCTGCGGCAGCCATCGATCCGCGGGTGGACACGATCTTCGAGATCGGCGGACAGGATTCCAAGTACATCAGCCTGGCCCAGGGCGCAGTGGTTGACTTCGAGATGAACAAGGCCTGCGCCGCGGGCACGGGCTCGTTCCTCGAGGAGCAGGCCGAGCGCCTGGGCATCAGGATCAAGGGCGACTTCGCCGACCGCGCGCTCTGCTCCTCCGGCCCCTGCCGGCTCGGCGAGCGCTGCACGGTCTTCATGGAGTCCGATCTCGTGCATTATCTGAACACCGGCTCCGGCGTGCCGGACCTGACCGCGGGCCTCGCCTATTCCATCGCCCAGAACTACCTGAACAAGGTGGTTGCGGGCAAGCGGGTGGGGGAGCGCATCTTCTTCCAGGGAGGCGTCGCCGCGAACAAGGCGGTGGTCTCCGCCTTCGAGCAGGTGACGGGCAAGCACGTGACCGTGCCGCCGCACCACGAAGTGACGGGCGCCATCGGCGCCGCGATCCTCGCCCTGCGCGCCCGGAACGGCAAACCTTCGGCCTTCAAGGGCTTCGATCTCTCGAAGCGCGCCTACACCGTCACCACCTTTCAGTGCGCGGAATGCGCGAACCGTTGCGACATCCGGCGCGTGGTCTTCGAGGGAGAACAGCCGCTCTTCTACGGCAGCCGGTGCGAGAAGTACGATGTGAAGCGGAAGGCTGCCGAGGACCGGCTGCCCGATCTCTTCGGCGAGCGGGACCGGATCCTGGATCAGGCGATGGAATTGCCGGAGCGGACCATGGGGCAGGTGATCGGCATCCCGCGCATGCTCTACCTTGCCGACGAACTGCCCTTCTGGCGCGCCTTTTTCGACGAACTGGGATTCCGCACCGTGCTGTCGGACCGCACGGACCGGAAGGTCGTGAACCGCGGGCTCGAATCCGCCGCAGCGGAAACCTGCTTTCCCGCCAAGGTTGCCTTGGGCCATGTGCAGGACCTGATCGAGAAGCACGTGGATATCCTTTTCTTGCCGAGCTTCGTCCGGCTCCCCGCCCTGCACGGATCGGGCAAGTTTACCCAGGCATGCCCCTACGGCCAGGCACTGCCGTATCTCGCCAAGGCGGCGTTCAAGTTCAACGGCGTCCGCGTGATCGAAGCGCACCTCCGTCTGCAGGACGAGAAGCATTTCCTCGCCAGCGTGCGGTCCGTGGCCAAGGCGCTCGGCAAGAGCGGCAGGGCAGTGACGAAGGCGCTGGAACGGGGCCGGGCTGCACAGCAGAGGGCGGAAGACGCGCTCAAGACGCGGGGAAAGGAAGTGCTCGCCGGCCTGCCCAAAGGCGTCCGGTCGCTCGTGCTGGTCGGCAGGACCTACAACAGCTGCGACCGCCAGTTGAACATGAACCTTCCCGCAAAGGTGCGCGATCTGGGCGTGCAGGTCATTCCTTTCGACTTCCTGCCGCTGCACGACGTGGACCCCGAGGGCTTTGATACCATGTACTGGCGCTCGGGCCAGAAGATCCTGGCAGCGGGCCGCTACATCAAGAAGCATCCCGACCTCTTCCCCGTGTATATCACCAACTTCGGCTGCGGCCCCGATTCCTTCATCTCCCATTTCTTCCGCGACGAGATGGCGGGCAAGCCCTTTCTCCAGCTCGAGATCGACGAGCACAGCGCCGATGCCGGCGCGGTCACGCGGATCGAGGCCTATCTGGACAGCATCGGGAACGCGGGGGAAAGGGCCGCGAAGACGCGAACTGTTGCCGAGCCCCGCCGGTCGGCGACGAAGCGGCGCGTGCTGATCCCGCCCATGGCCGATCATGCCCATGCCATCGCAGCGGCGTTTCGCGCCTGCGGCGTGGATGCCGAAGTGCTGCCCGAGTCGGACCAGGAGTCGGTGAAACTCGGCAAAGAACACAGCTCGGGCAGGGAATGCTATCCCCTGGCGCTCACCACGGGCGACATGATCAAGGCGACGCGGCAGCCGGGTTTCGATCCCGCCACATCCGCCTTCTTCATGCCCGGCGGCAAGGGACCCTGCAGGTTCGGCCAGTACAGCCGCTATCACCGGCTCGTGCTCGATACGCTCGGCCTCTCGGACGCGGTGGTTCTTTCTCCCATGCAGGACGAGTCCTTCTACCGGGACGTGGGCGTGGTGGGAGGCGATTTCCTGCGGCTCAACTGGCAGGGCATCGTTGCCGTGGACATGCTCCAGAAAGCGCTGTGGGAGCACCGGCCCTATGAACGGGAGCAGGGCGCTTCGGACGGTATCTACCGCGAGGCGCTCGCGGCGGTCTGCAGGGCCGTGGAACATCGGAAGGACCCGCTGCCCGCCCTGCGGGAGGCGTACCGCAAATTCGCGGGCCTCGGCATCGGCAAACGGGACCGCCCGGTGATCGGCATTGTGGGCGAGATCTACATCCGCGCGAACCGCTTCGGGAACGAGAACGTCGTCGCGCGCATCGAACAGCTGGGCGGCGAGGCGTGGGTGGCGCCGATCGGCGAATGGCTGCTCTATGTGAACGAGACCGCCAAGGTCTCGGCGCGCATGAGCCGATCCTGGAAGGACCTGCTCAAGGCTTATCTCTCCGACTGGGTGCAGGTGCGGGACGAGCACCGGCTCCTGTCCGGGTTCAACGGGTCGCTCCGGAGCCTGCACGAGCCGTCCATCGCGACGACCCTGGAGCGCGCGCGGCCCTATGTGCACCACTCCTTCGAGGGCGAGGCGGTCCTGTCGGTGGGCAAGGCGATCGATTACGCGAAACGGGGCGTCTCGGGGATCGTGAATGTCATGCCCTTCTCCTGCATGCCCGGCACGATCACGAGCGGACTGCTCAAACGCGTTGCCGAAGATCATAACAACATTCCGCTGCTCACGATCGCTTACGAAGGCCAGCAGGACACCCAGACCGTGACCAGGCTCGAAGCGTTCATCCACCAGGCGCGGGCGTACCGGGAGAGCAGGGAAGGGGTTGGGGAGGCCAGCGCATGAAAGGGATCGCAGCCATTACGGCATTGCTGCTCCTGCAGCATCTGTCCGCCTTTGCCGGGGAGACGAAGACGGTTTCCACTGCTGACGGGACCTATGCCGTCAAGGAATCCGCCGCTTACAGTAAGAAACTGCCGGACAAAGCCCTGACGCTCGCGGGGATCACCCTGGGCAGACAGTCGCTCTTCGATGTGCGCGGGAAGCTCGGCATGGTCGAGGAGAAGACGGCGAACGGAGCGATCTCCCTCTGCTACGAATCCGACAACGCTTCCGACAAAACCGCCGTGGTCTTTCGCGCGCCTGACATGATCTCGGGCGTCACGTCCTTTACCATCTACAACGACAGAGGGAATATCCCCGCAGCGCAAGCCTGCGCAAAGTCCCGCTACATCCACAAGCAGATCGCCACCGGCGACGGCCTGAATCTGGGGACCGAACAGAAAACGATCATCGCCAAACTCGGCAAGCCCACCGTGGAACAGCGGGACAGGCTGGTCTACGTCTTCAGCTTCAAGGAAGCCATGACCGACGATGAAATGCGGCTCATCGAAAAGGCTTTCCAGGGAAGGAACGCGGACACTCATCCCGAAGGATATTATTGGCACCGCATGACCACGATAGAAATATTCCTGCAGAATGCGGAAGTAACGCAGATCACGGTCATGAAGTCGGGGGAGGCGTGAAGGGTACCAGTAATCTTCGCTTGTTCTCCTAACCTGTCGGGATTCCTCCCTGTCGTATCCATCTGTTCCTCCCCTTAAAATACCCGGACATTATCAACATAATTTCTTGACACATCTCAGGCATTTCTGCTACTCTGGCCTCCCTTTTTCGCTCGTTCATATCGCAATACAGTAGGTTGCAGAAAAATTCGTTGCTTGTCTGTGAGTCGCCTATTTGCGGAGAACGGCACTACCCATTCGGGTAGTACATTCCTGCGGTTCGTTGTGACATCATGGGCGGCCGAATGTTCTTCTTGCAGAGGGAATCCGCACGACGTGAGCAAATCAAAAGAAAGCGTTGGAGTGAATTGATTCTGATGATGAAAGAGAAAGACATCCTAGCGTTACCGTACGGCATACCTATGCCGCGCTGGGGACGATTGCTGGTCTCCTGGGTTTTCGGATTTCTTTTTGCCTCCGCCTCGTTCCTACTCCCCATTCCGGCTGAAGCCTTTGATGATGATCTCGAAAAGGATCTGTTCAAGTGGCTTGGCGAAAGCAGGCAGATCGCCCAAACAGTTCTTGCGACAATAAAGTCAGGAGCATCGCCTGCCGACCGGGTCGCGATACTCAAGGGCAGGAACGAAAAGATCCGGGCGACGAGCCTGCAGCTTGCTACGAGATACCGGGAGAGGGAAGAACGGGCAAAGGCCCAGGGCCCGGTCATCATGTCCCGCCACCAGGTAATGGCAGCGGGTTTTCAGCAGGCGCTCTCGGAATACTTGACGCTTGTCGAAAGCCTTCCCGCAGGAGGAGACAGTGAGGCTGTCCAGAAGCTCATCACACTTCTTGACCGGCTCCTCCCGAAAAGCCGGAGATCTATCATCGGCAGCCTTCCGTATCGACAGTTAAACTTACCCGCACTTTCCCCCAGAAGCACGCCATTGATCATCCCCGCCTATCGCGGCGGAAACAAGACCGTCTCCTCCGACGACACCAAAAGCACGGAAGAAGCGCCCCTGTCCAAGGAAATCGCCTCCCTTGCCCAATCCCTTGCGTGGAATCCCGTCTCGATCTACGAATACGTCAAAAACACCATCGACACGGAATGGTACTGGGGCTGCAGGAAGGGCGCGGAAGAGACCCTCAGACAGAAGAGCGGCAATGATTGCGACCAGGCAACGCTTCTGGCCGCTCTTCTCCGGGCCTCAGGGTATCCGACACGCTACGTCGGCGGCAGCATCGAGGTCGGCATGGATCGGTTGAAGAATCTTACCGGCGTCGACGATCCTTCCGGGATCGCAGATTTCCTCCGGAAAGCCGGAATCCCGCATCAGGCAGTCATTGCCGGCGGCAGCATTGCAAACGTCAAGTTCGAGCACATCTGGATCGAAAGCCGGATTCCCTATGCTAATTACCGTGGCGTGGTCCAGGATGAGCAGGGAAAGACCTGGCTTGGCCTGGACACCAGTATCAAAGTGAAAGGGTATCAGATAACCACTGCCAAAGACGCATTCCAGGAAACCGGAAGCATCCTGAACATGGTCTGGGACGAGTACCTGGGGTTTGCTCCCCGGCAAAGCGGCATGGAAACAATCGATCTTAACACGACCACACCCCTCGAATATCTGAAAGCGAGATTCGAAGCCACCGACACAGGAAATACAACACACTATACCGAATATCTATCTGCCCGCGCCCTTGTCCCCGAGGTTTTAAACATCCTGCCCGCAGGCCTTCAGTTCCGGGAGACAGCCATCACCGGCGAATATACATCCATTCCTTCTGATCTTCATCAGAAAGCAAGGATTGCGGCCACAAAAGGCAACACCCTTCTTTTCGATGTCACGCTCGATCTGCGCAGACTTTCAGGCAGAATGGTGACCTCTGGCTACGAGCCGGAGACCGTGCTGGATCAAGAGACCATCAATCTCAATGGCGGCCTGGAGAACACCCCGCCTTACCTGGTCCGGCTCAGGCCGGTGCTTCTTGTCGGAAAGGACCGCATCGCCGTTGGCCAGGACGGGCTCTTTATCGGTGAAGAATATACCCTAACGATGGAACTTACCGCTCCCGGTGCATCCGGTCAAAGGGTCACGAAGTCTTTGACGGCGGGAAACACAACCGCCATCGTTGTCGGCTCCCGGAACTCCAACTCCGCCGGAGGAGCAGGAGCGAGCGCTGAACAAGCGGCTGACGAGCTGTTATTTCAGGAGGGGATCAATTATCTTGATCGCTGGAGCCAGGCTGAGGATGAGCTAGCCCGGCTCTTGCATCTTTCCCTCAGCAGGCCCCTGCCGGCTATCGTCACTCTGGAAGGGGTGATCGAAGTCGCCTCTCTCCAGGGAATACCCCAAAGCTTTACCTGGAAAGGGGTATCCATCGACGCGAACTTCCGCAGTATCGAGGCAGTGCCGGCCAGAAACCAGGGGATTGCCGATTCCGAGCGGGTCAGGCTCTTTATGCGATTATCCGGCCTCCAGGGCTCGGTTTTGGAATACCGGATATTCGAGGATGACTGGCAGGTCCCGGCCATCTCCACGGCAAAGCTCTTCCAGCTTGCAAACCAAGAGACCTTCCCGGGCATTCTCACGGTCAATGGCGCAAACAGCAGCGAGATTTCCCCGCTTCCCTTTGATGAGATGGTCAAGACAGATATGGTGAATGCCTTGCATCAGAGCGAAACCGTCAAAACCGTTGATTCCGACAGGACGTACCTGGACTGGACCGGCATGGGGTATATCAAGGAAGATCCGGATACTGCTGCATCAGGGTGGATGCTGACCGGCATGCTGGCAGGCGGCATGACCGCGAAGCTGCCCGCTGACTGGACAGCCACCCCGCTTCTTATCACCCTGGCTTCCGCCTATAACGATCTGTCCAAGAACATCCTCATCACCAAACCCTCAAACCTTGAGGTGATCGGCTATCCCCGGATTTCCGTGACCGGATATGTGGCAGCCAGGAACGCCCAGGTGTTTGTGAACGGCATCGAAGCTCTGGTCGAGGGAAACAGCTTTTCCGCGGATATCGAGCTTAAAAGCGGCGTGAACAAGATCACCGCGACCCAGGCCCTTTCGGACGGAAAGACCGTCTCGGACAGCATCACGGTCACCTACAAGATCCCGCTCAAGACCATGATCACCTTTCCTTTTGATGGAGCGGACATCTCCCAAAGCCCCGTCTTTGTGGAAGGCATGGTCACGGACCCGGATACCGTGGTGACGGTGAACGGCATCCCGGCAACGGTAACCCTTGACGGGAAGTTTCTGGCGCAGGGAATCCAACTAACGGAAGGCCAGAATCTGATCACAGCGACTGCGACCCGCGGCGCAGAGGCCGATTCGCAGACGATTACTGTCAATTACGCCAGAACCGAGACCCCGTCGCCCATAACCGTCACTATCACGTATCCAGCGGCAGGAAAGACGATCAACAAGCCCTCGACATTGGTGGTCGGCACGGTATCCGGATCGAGTGCCGACGAGGTCTGGGTCAAGGTGAACGGCATGCCGGCGGTGGTGTACAACAATCAATTTGTGATCAACCACGTGCCGCTCACGAATGGCGGCAGCACGATCACTGCCGATGCCCTGGACAGCAAGGGAGCAGCGGCGCGAGCGGAAGTGAGCGTCACGGCGAATACGAGGGCGCCATATGTACAGCTAAACAGCAATATAGCCAGCCAGACCGCTCCGCTCAAAGCCTATTTCCTGGTGTCGACGGAAACGCCTGAGGCGATTGCAGCCTATGACATGGATTTTGAGGGAGACAATACAACCGATCAATCCATACTAGCTTTCGACAACGTCACTCACGAATTTACTACAGAAGGGATATACTACCCTACGGTGATTGCAACGGACGCCAAGGGGAACAGATACTCGGACAGGATTGCAGTGGTCGTGCTGGGTCGGGCAGCGCTAGAAACGCTCCTTACAGACAGATGGAACAGGATGAAGTCCGCGCTGGCAGCGAGCGATATTGACACAGCCGTGAAGTATTTTGATGAACAATCAAAGGGCATGTTTAAGGACATATTTAAGAGCATCTCATCAAATCTTCAGCAGATGGTTAACGATATGGGTGAATTCCGGCTGGTACGCGTAAGTGAGCAATTTGCCTATTGCGATCTTCGAACAACGAGGAATGGAGAAGTCTATTCATTCCAGGTGTTGTTCATACGGAGTCGAGGCGGTAAATGGTGTATTAAAAGCTTCTAACGAAACATCGGAGGGCATGGTGCTTAAGAAATCAATCGTCCTGTGCATTATTCTGAGTCAGTAGTGTCCGGCTAATTGTCGAATAAGTTCAATTGATTGCCGGATGCCGCTTGTTCCTGAAACATCATATCACTCAAAATCGCCGTAGAAATCGGTGATTTCTCAAAAACAGAGACGGAAAGAATCTGTAGCATCGTATAGAGTGAGGCTCCTAATTGAAGTTCACGCTTCACGATAGCAATCAGCACATAGGTGGCGACAGCACACCAGATTTGCGTCTTCACCGCATTCTCACTCGTGCCGATGAAACGTTTGATACGCAGATGCTGCTTGATCCACTTGAAAAACAACTCGACCTGCCAGCGGCTTTTGTACAGCGCAGCAATGGTCAAGGCAGGCAGAGCCGTATTGTTCGTCAGAAACACCAGCGTCTTGCCGGAAACCGGGTCCTTGAAACGGATGCGCCGCAACTGCTCGGGGTAATCCTTCGAGACATAGAACCCGTCCAGAGCGATGCGTTGATCGCAGATGATGCCGGAATTCCGGTCAATCGGCAGCGAGTACACCCGATGCGCATCCATTCCCCGCTTGGCGCGCGTCACGAAGAATGCTCCGGCCTGATGCATCGCAAACAAGCGCTGGAAGTCCAGATAACCGCGGTCCATCACGTAAAAAGCGCCTGCCTCCGCGGTCAGCATATCCAGCACTTTGATTTCGTGGGTTATGCCGTCCGATATGTGAATGAACGTCGGGATATTCCCCCGAAGATCGAGCAGCGCATGCAATTTCACGGCAGCCTTGGTGGGGCGAAACGGCGCCCACGGAAACAGCGACAGACACAGGTCAATGGTCGTAGCGTCCAAAGCATAGACTGTGCTGTCCAGTTCAACGCCGAAGCTGTCGTTGCAATACAGCCTGCGAGCACGTTTGATCAGCAGGGCTGCCAAGTCGGACCAGATGTGCCAATCGCGCCGTTCGTTGGCATCGGCCAGCGTAGAACGCTTGACCGGAGACCGGAATCCCATACCGTACAGCTTCGTTTGATTGGCCAGCAAACAGGCCTCGATGTCGCGCAAGCTCTCACGATACGTCAACTGCGCAAACGCCATCGCACGAAACTGCTCGGTACAGGGAAGGGACCGCACGCCGGAATCGCCTCCATATCGCGTCACGATGCGCGCAAAGCTGGTCCATGGCACAAACTCCATGACCTGCGCGAACAGCGTTTTCCCTTGATTCATGTCTCACCTCCAAGGAATATATCCTTTGGAGGCTACGCGAATCGGGAAAATGATAAAACAGTTTCAAATCGACACCAGGCAAAATCTCGCTAAAAGCAGCGCTAACAGAGCCTTTCGGCGCTGGCGCGGTCAATTTAACCGGACACTACTGATTCTGAGTATATCTTTAATCGGATGCTATTTCCCAATCACCGGGCGCGTGATTGATGCGGAGACACAACAGCCGATTGAGGGCGCTGTGGTTCTCGTGGAATGGACAAAGACGCACGGGTTCGGTGAGCATTGGACAGAATCATATAAGGTATTTGAAACATTATCCGATAAAAATGGCAATGTAAGTCTACCTGGTTGCTATTCTCCGTTTGTTGAGCCCCCGGATGTAACTGTTTATAAAAAAGGATACGTGGCGTGGAGCAGTAGATGGATTTTCCCAACATGGAAAAGCAGGGCCGATTTTGAGTGGAAATTGCCACAAAAATTTGTACTTGAACGATTTCTTAGCTCTTATAGCTATATCGATCATCAAATGTTTGTGGATCGTTCAATTAATGCAGGTTTAGGAGGGGAGAATAAATTCGTTTCATGACTACTTTTGATGATGCAGAAAGGAAGCTAATAATTCAAGAACAAAACGAAAAAGATCGAATGAGAGGATTGCTTAAATGAAAGCAGAAAAAATATATATACTGCCACCATACGAATTCTTAATGATGCTCCCAATTATTGTCACTGCCTATGGCGCAAGAGATGTGCGAAGACTCGCAAGAAAATAATGGTAAGACGTTGAGAAGTATTTACTTTTGCAAATGGAGACCAGTATGAAATTCAGGATGATAATCGCAGTTTGCGTTATATCGGCATTTCTACCAAGTTGTTATTTTCCAATTGCGGGCAGAGTGATTGATGCAGAAACCAAACAGCCCATTGAGGGTGCCGTGGTTCTTGTGGAATGGGTAAAAAAACATGGTCTCTGGGACCCTTGGCCGGAATCATATAAGGTGATTGAAGTAGTCTCTGACAAAAGCGGAAAGGTGAAATTGGGAGGGTGCTACACTCCGTTTGTCGAGCCGCCGAAAATAACTATATACAAGAAAGGATATGTGGGGTGGAATAGTCACATGATATTCCCAGATCAGGTCAGAACTAACTTTACATGGGTATCCTTTACTGCAGAATTGGAGCTCTTCAAACCAGAATATTCTTACATTGATCATTCGACTTTTATAGCCCGCGCAATAAACGCGGCTTTAAATAGCGAAAACAAACAAACCATGAAAAAAGCATACAGATGGGAGGAGCTCGAAGCATCAAAAGAGAGGGATGCTATTGAAAGGAAATGGTCAAAATAAAATGAGAAATATAGGGTGTTACATATTCCTCGTACTACTTGCAACAATGCATAATGTATATGCATATGACGCAGAATCTACGCACAGAGATATTACAATCCGGGCCACTGATGTAAATGTTTCTTATCTATCTTTTTATTTAAAAAATGCGTTGTTGCTAAGTGATGGTTTATCCACCGAAATTAAACTTGACGGTATCGATAAATCTATTCGAGATTGGTTGTGGACTGGCTCTGTTAATGAAGACGCGATCGTATGCCGTCGTTCGACGCATTTTCACAATCCGTTAATGGCGTGGGGGAAGTCGGGATTAGGAGAGATTACCCCATTCATTTTTTGTGGATCCTATCAAGCTAAATACACTGGCTCACAGTATTCAGTGCTCACTTGGGCAACTGGGCTTGAATCTAAAACAGGATCACAAATTGTTCGTGCCGATCAAGATATGGGATGGGACCATGCTCGATCGTATTATCATAGGTTTCTCACGATGCAAACTGGAACGGCTCGAAATATCAATGCTGTCTTCAGCTTTCAAGCGCTTGGTCAAGTGCTGCATTTACTTCAGGACATGGCCGTGCCCGCTCACGTAAGAAATGATTTCTTCAATTCGCATCTTTGGAACGGGAATACATACGAAAATTATGCCAGTAAGCAAGAAATACTAAATAATATTATAACTATAACTCCAAAAGGGCCTCAAGTGTCGTATTCGGAAGTTTACCCAACGGACTTCTGGGATACATCTTCAGAAACTATAGATGTCCCCTCACAGATAGACAATATTGCTGCGCAGTCGCGAGCAGGTCTGGCTGAATACACAAATGCTAATTTCTTAAGTGATGGGACATCGTTCTCATCGCAAAGTTTTTCTTATCCTCAAAAGAGCTCAACTGTTGAAAAAGTCTATAGTGTCGAGGATCCGTTCCATCCAGGATCCACCGTAAAACGACCGTACTTTTATAAGGATTCCAAAAGTGAATGGGAAAACAATTACCTTCTTGCCGCGAAAAGCGTGACTTTGTTTTACAAACCTGAATCGGGAGCGATATCCCCGGATGTTATAATTCCTATATTCGATGATAGAGTAAATGAAGATTACGCCAATCGTCTTCTCCCCCGAGCCGTTGGCTATTCCGCAGCTCTGATAGACTACTTCTTCCGCGGTGACATTAATCTGACCATAGATGATTCCGATCCTTCGAGATTTCTCATAAAGAACAACATCAACGAGGGCATGAGCGGACAATTCAGCCTGTACTACGACGACGAGTCTGGCAATCGTCTTGGATTGGGGAAATGGCCGGGAGACACGGGCGGGACCATGAACGTTCCCGCCAAGGGGACCAGCAGCCCCATCACCTTTGACGAGCCGCTCACCGGCATGCCCAAACCCAAAGACCCCGGCACCTATATCCTTGCCTTCAAAGGCGACATGGGAAACGAAAAGAAAAGCGAAACATCCATCGGCGCGGTTGTCGGACGTGTCATGAAATTCCCCCAGATCCAGATCAGTCCGCCGGGCCGATGCATGTACGGCATTGCCGACGGCGCAGCGAAAACCCCGGAATTCGCCAAGCTCAAGGCCAAAGTGTCTTCACCTAATCTCGCTGCATCCAATCTTCAGAGCGCCACCCTCTGGGCGGTCGCGCGTTATCGCGAGCGGGTCGATTACGCCAAGGACCTCACGAAAGACCCACCCGAACCGGCGTCCCTGGGGCAGACCATTTCCTACGCTTCTTCTGTCCCGATTCCGCTGGAAGCCGCCCAGTTGGAGGGACTCATCAAAGGCCAGAAAGAGATGACCTTCGAATTCAAGAGCAAGCCCATTCCCGCGGGCATCACCGATCTCTATCTCCGCGTGGTGATCAAAGGATACGACAAAGAGGGAAAAGAAATCATCGCCATGGGCACCCGGGATCTGAGCGAACCCACACATAACATCTTTACCAATGACACAGATCTCTTCCTCTATGGCTCACTTGATGCGGCATTCAAGCTTATGACCAAAGACCAGGTCGAGGCAATGAAGACGACAGACGAACCGGCCTACAACGCCATCATAGAGTCTCAGATCGCTTACTGGCCCTATGCGGTAAAGTACGAGTTAGCATTCTGCCCCCAGGAAATCTACCCCATGCCTCCCACAAAATATGATGTGGTTTACGAAAGCCTCGGCGCGGGAGAGTTCGGCCGGGCTCTGACCATTGCCGACAGAAGCGCAACGACATTGCCCATAACAGCGCACAAACTGACGCTCGACCCACTGGTCAAACGCTACGGCGAAACACTGACATCCACGACAACAACGATGGCTATTAACCAGGAATTCGATAAAACATTCCAGAGCACCGCTCCGGTCGACATGCGCGGGCTCGAATATCATTACGGTTCGGGTTTTATGGAAGCTTATCCGAGTCGTGCGGCTACCTTCACGCCAGAACAACTCGACAATCTCTTCACCAGTCTGGAAGGGTTCAAGCTAACTGGCAAAGAAACGGTTCCGATCAGCACGATCGACGAGTAGGAGAAAATCATGAAATTCTCGATAGCTGTTCTGTTCATTCTTCTCGCTGCGGTTTCAGCTCAGGCTGACGAATACCTGCTGACCACGAATGTACGCGACATCCGCCTGCTGCAGATCAACGCCGGTAAGGCAATCCTTCGGGGTTCCGGCGATTCCCGCGCTGAGGCGGTTGTCGGGGATCAGATCGGCCGCGAGCGAGCAAAGATCGTGAAAGTCGAGGGAATGTCGATCACCGTACAGATGGAAACGCAACTGATCACGCTGTTAATGCGGACCGGTATCACGTCGCCGGGCCGATAAGAAATCCCAGTACAGCTTTATGCATTTTTGAGGAGGGTCTCGATGCACTTGGGGTCCGGACTGCGGAGACGTTCTGTCTCGATTTATAGTGTCTGCGTCATCGTCATATGTATATATGCCTTGTGCTCCAACGCATCTGCGCAGGAATTCTCCGCAGCTGCGCTCGGGGACTATGGCAATGTGAGCGTCATCGAGGTGAGCGGGAGCTACGATGCGTTGTCGCCCGACGGAAGTTCAAACGAAGGCCCGAGAGAAGCCGTAGCGAAGGAGTTTCTGCGGACGCACAAAGACGAATACGATTACCTTGTCATCTTTACAAACTTCAACTATCTTCTTCCGACTCATGGAGTAAAGGGTTTCTATCACAGCATTAGGAATGACGTTCAGGGCATCGGTTTACCGCTCTTCGACAATTCGGCTGACTATGGAAGCAACGGCAGGCTTGCCGGCATTACCGACATGGGGAATATCATAGATAAAACAACGGATCCGCTCGATCCGGATTTCGAAAATACACTTTCCACCATCCATCATGAACTGTTGCACCGGTGGGCCGCCCAGATCAAGTTCAAGGACAGCACGGGAAATCTCAGCACAGCCCTCTTGGACGAGAACAGCGGCCATTGGAGCTTCCTCCTCGACACGGGCGGATCTGTCCTGTACGGGAACAAGTGGCACGACAATGGCGACGGGACTTTCACCTCGCTCTATTCATTTGACGAAATGAAGTATTACAGCCCGCTCGATCTCTATCTTATGGGCATGATCGGTCCCGGACAAGTGCCTGCCATGCGCTTGATAGATAATCCGGCAGTGTCGGCCGCACGGCTTCCCGAGGCAAACGTAGCCATTTCGGGCACTGCTCGCACGATTACGATAGAGGACATTGTGGCTGCGAACGGACTGAGAATCCCGGATGCGACGCACTCGCCGAAGAACTTTAAAACAGCTTTTCTTCTCCTGGTCAGGCCTGGGGAATTCTCGGGAGACGTGATCTATGGCATCGAGAACATCCGCAATGCCATGGTAACGCGATTCTCGATTCTGACAAACGGCAAGAGCATCATGGATGTGGATGCGGCGCAGAAATCCGATGTACCCGCCAACTCCGGCATCCTCCCACCCAATCCTTCACCCCGGACCACATCTGCGGATATTAACGATGGTATCGCATGGCTTGTTGCGCATCAGGGCGCAGACGGGAGCTGGATGGATGTTCTCCAGACCCAGGAACGGGATACAGCAGACGCCGTTGGGGCGCTTGTAAACGTGCCTATTGCGCAGCAAGCGTATCTTCGAGGGGTACAGCGCCTCGAAAGCATGCATACACCTAACCTGGATTATCTTTCGCGAAAGATCGAGGTTTTTGCCGAAGCGGGCCGAGATACGTCGGGTTTGGTACAGGAGCTTCTTGGACGGAGAAATCCCGATGGCGGGTGGGGGAGCGATTCGCAGTACCTGAGCACAAGCACGGATACTGCGCTGGCCCTG
Organism: Nitrospirota bacterium; assembly: GCA_021814615.1. Taxonomy (GTDB): domain Bacteria; phylum Nitrospirota; class UBA9217; order UBA9217; family UBA9217; genus JAKAHZ01. The sequence goes on from JAKAHZ010000025.1 coordinate 20,256, forward strand.
CGGGCTCTTGTTATTTCCGGCTACAGAGACGTTGAGGGCATTTCGTCTGCTGCGAACTTTCTCATGGCTCGCCAGAATGCAGACGGAGGATGGGGGAGCGGCGACGGCGGAAGTCTTGTCCAGGAAACAGCACATGTACTGTGGGCATTCAATCGTATTAAAACGATCTATGGTTTGAGTGACCGGATCTCGATCGGGGAAAACTGGCTTCTCTCAAAACAAAACCCGGATGGCGGGTATGGAAACAGTCCCAGCACAGTCTACGACACGGCAACAGCCCTAATATCGCTTGCTGAGTTGAACGCTCCTCCTGCGGTGACAAAACCGGCTGTTGATTATCTTTCCTCCCGTCAGGCCGGCAATGGCAGCTGGAACGACAGCGTATTCCAGACCGCGCTTGCAGTGAAGGCCATCCAGAAGGGTAGCATTGCACCCGATCTGTCCGTGTCTTCCGAAAGCGTCACATTCAGCCCTGACACGATCACCACCCTGCCTTCGAGTGTAGTGATCAATGTGAAGGTGTCGAACCTCGGCAAGACTGAAGTGCTGCAGGCTGTGGTCGTGCTGTACGATGGTCTTGTATCCGACGCAAATAAAATCGGCGAAAAGACCGTAGGTGTTGTCGGGAATGGTGATACGCTCGTGACTTTTCTGATGAACATCCAAGATAGCAGCCAGCATGTCTTTACCGTTGTCCTGGATCCGAACAACATCGTTCAGGAAGCGAACAAGCAGAACAACAAGGCTGTCAAGGAACTGCAGGTCCAGGACACCTATGACGTCGAGATTCTTTCTCCGGATATCACGGTGATGCCTTCGGTCGTTGATCTTCAGAAGGATGTGACTATCACTGCAAGGATCAGCAATAAAGGGACTGCCGCAGCTTACAGTGTCCCTGTACGGTTCTCGATAATTACTGCGGCAGGGGAGATCCCGATCGCTTCAGTTTCAGCCGACATCCCTGCCAACGGAAGTGTGGTGAAGAGCATCATCTGGAAGGCAAGCCGGGTCGGGGCGAACATGCCGGTGGTCGTGCAGGTCGATCCCTCGAATCTCTTCCCGGAGCTGTCGGAAACGAACAACAGCGGGCAGGGAATGATCACCGTCAATGCTCTTACCGACCCGAATATTGTGGTTTCCTTCAGCGATATGACGGTTTCGCCGAATCCGGCGCTGGAAGGCGGGAATGCCACGATCACAGCCGTCGTGAAGAACGATGGCGCCTCGTCTGTGGCTGGAACAGAAGTCCGTTTCTATTCGACTGTGTCGGGCACGACACGTCAGTTGCCCCAGGACAGTGCGCCGACGGTCATCACGATCCCGTCACTCGATCCTGGTCAGAGCTACCCGGTTTCATTACTGTGGTCCGGCATCGCCGAGCCGGGGCTCCATACGATCGCGGTACGGGCGACTCCTCCAGCGAACGTTCACGAGATCAGGACTGATGACAACGAGGGATTCCTGCCGCTTACGGTCCTGAGCCTGCCTGACCTGGCTGTTTCTGCGAGTTCCATCAACATAACGCCGGAATTTCCGAAGTCTGGTGATCAAACCGCTATCTCAGTCACGGTCCAGAACAACGGCGACCAGGAAGCGCGGTCGGTTCTTGTTCGTCTGCAGGAAGGAAACACGATTATTGGAGAACAGACGATCCCGCTTCTTGCCGGTCATGTATCGAATACCGTGACATTCACCTATGATACAGCAGGGAAGGACGGCGCCCACGATATCACAGTCACAGTCAATCCGGATAACGCCGTCCTGGAACGGGACAAGACCAATAACCGCGCTACCCGCAGCTTCGGCGTCCAGAATGCCGATTTCTGGGTTTCTGAACGGTATTTCTCGCCGAACGGCGACAAAGTGAAGGATACGACGCAACTCTTCTTCCGTCTCCCGGTTGCCCAGAATGTGACAGTAGGAGTTGTGGATGAAAAAGGGAAGACGGTAAAGATTTTCAATGATAAAAGCTTGAAGGATATAACCTCTGGATCGGTGATCTGGGAGGGGCTGAATGACGACGGCATGATTGTGAATGACGGCGATTACCGGCTTCGGCTGGTTTCCTCGTCGGGTACGGTTCTTGCCGATACACCGGTGACGGTGGACACGAACAGATTGCCGCTTCCCGCTGCTTTCGTAACGAAATTTCTCATGAACAGCAACCTCACCTGTCCCTTGCCTGATGTGGGCACGGATTGGCGCTGGTTGCGCGATGAGAGCGGGATCGTCGTGAACCTTCCCTCGTCGCCGACCTATCCTAACGGCATTTATTCCATATCGCCGGACGGTGTCGAGATCTTCCGCCTGGTTCCCTATGACTGGACCGAGAAGGGTGACGGCCAGTATACCTATACCTATGGCCTCTACGATGTGTCGCCTGTCAACGGCGACGTCGCTTTCATTCTGAACAAGAATAAGGTGAACGATAACAAAAGAAACGCGGAGTTGTGGGTTGTCGGCAAGGACGGCGGTAATCTACGCTTGATCGAGAGCCTCAGCACTGCTTTGACTAACGCCTTCTACGATGTGAAATGGTCGCCAGCGGGGGATCGTGTCGCGTACCGGACCTATACTTATACTTTGGGCTCGGGGTCGGTGAATCAGTTGAAAACCGCGTCAACCGTTTCGAGCAGCGTAGCCATCATTGAGAGCAGCGGGTACATTGATCCTGACACTGTTTTGTGGTCACCCGATGGTAGATATATCGGATATATCATCGAAAATGTCTATCCCCGCAAGGTCAAGGTTCAGGATGTCTTGACGCCCGCTGCACAACCGCAGATCGTAGATGCGAGCAGCACCCTCTCTGCAGACGTGTTTTCATGGCTCGACCCGCAAAAAATCCTTATAGATACGACGGGCTATTGGGCGAATTCACGGTATAGAATTGCCGATGTTACCGGAACGACGGCTCCTGTTGACATTGCCGCGCCGTTCATCAGCTGGACGTCGGCTTCCCCTGATGGAGCATTTATTGCCGGCGTTTCGAAGCCTCTCTATGGCACTGCCACGTCAATGTTCGTAGCTGATGCCGGCGGCCATGTCTCCGTAAGGAATACTCGCAATGCCGGCCCCTATTGCCAACCTTTTCTGAGCCAGGTGGTCTGGTCCACCGATGGAAAGAAGCTCGCTTTCTCAGAGTCCTTTGGGTCGATGGAGGGATTTCCGGAGTGCAGTGATCCCGTCGGCCCCCGCTTGATCATTCTTGATGCGGCGACCATGGAAGAACAGGCCTACATGACGTCGATGACCCCGACTGAATGGCTTTCCGCCGGCGAATATGTCCTCGGAATTGACAGTCAGGCCGGATCAACGGTTCTCTCCGCGCTCCAGTACGGATCAGGAGATATCAAATCGCAACCGCTCGAAGAGGACATGTACGTGTATGAAGGAAAGCTATCTTCTCAGGAGCGGTACATAGCATTTTCGCAACTCATTGATACCACGAATCCCTGCTGGAGAACCGGGGAGGTGAATCCCGGGACGTACGATGAGATGGAACTCCGTACCTTGGGCTCGGCATTGAATCTTGCCGCTGACCTGCGGGTGGTCAAGCGGAAATCAGGTGTCCTGTTGCGCGGTCTGGCCGCGGACCTTCATTTTGATCACTATATTCTGGAGTACGCTGACATGCGCTCGCCTCAGGTCTGGCATCCGATCCTGCCGCCCTCGGACCGTGAAGCGCTTAACGAGCTGTTCACGACCTGGATCCCCCCGGCGACGGGAACCTATCTTGTGCGGCTTACGGTTCATGACAAGGCGGGGAACGCTGCAGAGTCCACAAGGCGAGTTGCCTGGGGTACGTCCACGAGCATCTCAAATGTCCGCCAAAGCACGACCATTTTTTCGCCCAACAACGATACAGTGTTGGAAACCGTCGATATCGCCTACGCGGTGCTGGAGCCCGTGAATCTGTCATTCCAGATCAATTCCGCGGACAATACGCTCGTCAGGACCATCGTCATGTCGTACGCCGAAGCCGGCGAGGGAGTAATGCAATGGGATGGCACAAACGAGCAGAACGTGGTCGTTCCTGACGGGAAATATGTCATCCGTGTGCTTGACCTTGAATTTCCGGTCGAAGTGGACACGACTCTTCCCGAAGGATCGGTGAATGCCTCTCTGATGGTGGCGGCCGAAGTTGTTCAAGGGCAACCTCCCCAGGACAAGACCTATTTCGTTTTGCACTATCGCGCCACAGACAGCAATATCGACTCATGGAATGTCGAAGTGGAAAAGGATGAAACGATCCATCAGTGGTCTTCTGTTGAAAGCGGAAAGGAAGACACGGGTAAATACGGCATCAGCGCAAAAACCGAATTCAGCAGCTCGAATAGCGCGTATATGAAGAACTTCATCGGCCGGAATATCCGTATCAGGGTGAAGGACAAGGCAGGGAACGAAAGGATCGCGCTGGGAGCCGGTTTGCCTGAAAAGCTCTTTGTGAACCGGTGGGACAAGGTACCGGTCAGTTTCTCGCAAACTTCGTCTGACTCAGAAATCAGGACCATTCCTTCTGACAAGGCACAGCCGGATCTGCATGAGATCGCGGGCGGGAATACGATCACCGCGACGCTGGCATCGATGAATCCGCAGTACACGACTGCCTTCGACATGATCCAGAATATTGGTGCCTACTGGATCGACGCAAACGCGGTAACGAATGCGGATGTTGCATGGTCGACGAATTGGGACAACAGCTCCTTCGGACCGTTCCAGGCATACGCGGTAAGGATGAAAGCGGTCGATGCGCTCGGCAGGGCGCATTATTCGGACACGCTTTACCACGAACTGTTCAGCATCGAGGAATCCTGCGACGTGAAAGCGCCGGTTATCGGTGAAATCGGGTTGTTCGAGCCGTTGACATCGGCCACCCTCCAGGCGAGGGAGAACCCAACCGATGCGGCAAAACCGTGGTCAGCAGAGGACATCTACAAAGTCTATGATGTCCAGAAGGGCGATAAGATGCCCTTGGGAAACTTTGTGCCTCCCATGCCGGGAATCACCATTGTCCCGGGCAAACTGTACGAGATACGGATGACCGGCATCGGCGCAAGCGGACGTGTCTATGAAACGACGTTGACCTATCCTCAGAATCCCTGCGATTTGTCAATACCGATCGCAATCAACTATCCTGAAGCGGAGACCTGCGGAACGACTTCGAATAAAGCCTCGATTGTCTCTGCCTGGATAAATGCGAATTCTCCCGAGGAAGAATCGGTTGCCAGGCATTCTGCAGAGTATCTGGCAAGAATAGCAAAGCTGTCGGCAAATGAGGTGATCGATCTCAGCTATTATCTCACCGATGCCGAGGGCACGAAGCTTGTCAGCAGAGTGACGGATCCTGCCGAGATTGCCAGGGTCTGGTTGGAAAATCATGGGATCGGTTTTGAGCTTTCCACCGAGAATTTGCCCGAGGGAAGGTACCCGGTCTCGGCCCGGCTTCTCTATCGGGACAAGGCAAGCCAGACTGTGAAAAAAGCATGGGTTACCAGCGAAGTGATCGTCGACCGGACGGTGCCGACACCTTCTCTGTCGATACCTCTTGCTGAATCCACGCTTTGCCCGGTCCGGATCCGGCGCAAGAGCGGGGATCAGTCGTATGTACAACTGGTCGGGAAACTCCATTCGACTGACGGTTCCTTCAGCTATCGAATTAAAAAGAACTCCGACGTTACTGCCAAGGGCCTTTTGTCAGGCGCTGATAATCTGGAATCAGACGACAATATGCCCCTGGCCGGATCGAACATTGCCGGTCAAGCCGAGACAAGTCTTGGCTTTGTGAAAGCAGCGGATCTCGGTGAAGATCTCACTTTGCATCTTGAGTCCTACAGCGTGACAGGAAACAAGGGCTGTGCATCCACGAGTTTCCACGTGCTGCCATCGAATCCCCTGGTGAGCGTCAGCAGCGATAAATCGCTGATCTCCGCCATGGGATCGGAAAACAAGACGACGGCACACTATTCGGTCAATCAACCTGCCTTGGTCGATATTGATGTGTTCTTGCTCGCGAAAAACGAATTGTTGAAACGATTCGAACCTGTTCCGCCGTCTCATCGCCACCTGGTCGCATCCGAGCAGTACACGGGAGGCGATAAAACCGTTGTCTGGGACGGAAGGAATGACTCTGGACTACCGCTTCCCGATGGGCCATACGGCGTTACGGTTCAGGCTACTGACTCCTGCGGGAACAAGAGCGTGCAGTGGGCAGTCGTGGCGATCGATACTACCGCTCCCGCGGTATCGATCTTGTCGCCCCTTGTCGGCAACCTCAGCAAAGCAATAGTGGAAATATCCGGCTCCGCCACTGATGAGCATTTCCAATGGTACCGGCTGGATGCAGTGGAGACAAGCACTGGCAGAACCTCCACCATATCCCAATCCCTCACTCCCATTACGAGCGGAGGGCTCGGCACCTGGACCACCACTGGACTCGCAGAGGGCGAATACCTGCTCCAGCTGACCGCGCACGACACGGCAGGGAATGAAGCTGTTGCGACCGCTATGGTAACTCTCATTGCGAGGGGCTCGATCATCAACAGCCTCTCTGTTTCGCCGAAAATCATTTCTCCCAACGGCGACAATAAATATGACTCGGGTCGGGTTTCCTATGATCTTGCGACCGCAGCAAACGTCGAACTGGCTGTTATCGACCGGAACGGCATAGCAAGAAAAACCACGGTTTTGAACGGCCAGGCGGCAGGAATTCACACAATCGATATATTGGGCAAAGATAATGCGGACCAGAGGCTCCTGGACGGCCAGTACCTCATCCAAATCGCGGCGTCGCTGGTAAGCGATCCCCAGGTATCGCAGACGGAATCAGTCAGCCTGACCATTGATACGACGCCGCCGACACTGGATGTCGCAACGCCGAAGGACGGCGCCTTCCTTGCTTCGAATGACCTGGCTGTAATGGGTACGATCAAGGATGATAACCTGTCCGAATATACAGTGAGCTATACGGGCAGCGCAGGGACATTCGTTCTGGCGCAAGCGAATCAATCCAAAATCAACGTTGCTCTTGCTGAAATACCGTCGATTCCCGAAGGAGAATATACGCTTTCGGTAATAGCGAACGATCTTGCAGCGAACGAAACGAAGACACATATCTCTTTCACGATCGATCGGACTCCACCGAACCTCCGGATGGACTCCCCGGTTGACGGCGCAGTGATCGGCGCCGGTAAGGATGTTGTGGCGGTGACAGGGAGCCTGACCGAAAAGAACCTTGAGTCATACTCTCTGCGATATGCGAATGAGAGCGCCCCGACACTGTGGACTGAACTGCAGATCGGTACGATAGTTCCTGCAGCCGGTCAGTTGTTCGGATGGCATACCAAGACCGTCCCGGACGAGACGTATCTGTTGTCGTTCTTGGCAAAAGACAAGGCAGGGTTGACCGGGGAGGCAAAGGCACGGGTAACCATAGACAATACGCCTCCCACGGTATCGATTACCTCGCCTCAGGACGGCGCATTGGTGAATGGTTACGTCGAAATCAAGGGCACGGCATTCGATCAGAATCTCGAAAAATATGCAGTCGATCTTTCTGAGGGGACCTGCTCATCGGCATTTAAATGGACGACACTCAGGACCGGGACCTCATCAGTACAGAGTGCGGGAGCGCTTGCCAATGCCCAAGCCTTCCCGAAAGACGGAGATTACTGTGTGCGGCTGACCGCGTTCGACCGGGCTGGGGCCTCGGCGGAAACAAAAGTTCAGATCACCGTCGATACTCAAGCACCTTCCGCACCGTCGCTGTCCGGGACAAAACAGAACCAGAAGGATATTCAACTCACCTGGAGCGGGAACTCAGAAACCGATCTCGTCGGTTTCAACGTTTACCGCGCTGGCCAGAAGATGGTGCCCCTGCGCGCTCCACTAAATGAATATTTGGACGCAGGTCTCGGTGAAGGGATCTATGCATACACGGTGAAAGCTGTGGATCGCGCAGGGAACGAAAGCGCGGCATCGAATGAAGTTAAGCTGCGGGTCGATCTCAGCGGCCCCTCTGCAGCAATCAGCAGTCCTCGCGACGGAGCCATGGTGAGCGGTTATCTGGAGATTCGCGGCACTGCGTTCAGCTCCGATGATTTCAAGCAGTATCGGCTTTCTCTCGGTGAAGGCGTTACACCGACAACCTGGACCATCATTCGTACATCATCGATCGCAGTATCGAATGGCGTACTGTCCGGTCTGGACACGATGGGTTTCAAGGAAGGCCAGCTCTATGCCATCAAGCTGGAAGCTATGGACCTGGCCGGGAATGTTACGACTCGTCAGATCACGGTTACTGTTGATAATATTGCACCGCAAAAACCCTTGAGTCTGACCGCCACAGCCAACGGTTCCGATGTTGCAGTGAGTTGGGATAATAACGTTGAAGGAGATCTTGCAGGATTTCTTCTATATAGTAATGAGATTCTTGTAAACGCTCCCTCAAACATGCTCACAACAAATGTCTTGCCGTATTTGTTAAGCGGGAACAGCTTCCTGCACAAGGGATTGCCCGACGGCACCTTCTCCTATACGGTTGTCGCCGTGGATAAGGCCGGCAATATGAGCGATGCGTCTTTGCCGGCAACGGTCGTCATCGACACGCGAGCGCCAAAACTCGCTTTTAGTGCACCGGTTGCCGGAAGCAACGGCAAGACAACGATCGGAGGCAAAACGCTGGTTACGGTGACGTCGCCGGACAGTGATATCGCCCGCCTTACGTTGTTTTACTCAATTTCCGGTACGAGCAACTGGATTTCCCTTGGCGAACGTCAGTTGGAGCCCTTTGATTTCTATTTTGATCCAGCGGCGCTCGGCTTTTCCTATGGCAATTACGATTTGCGTGCGGAAGCGGATGATCGCCATTCCCCCGTGCCGAATCACGGGGTTTCGCCGGTCCTTGCTGTCGTCTACCGCGATACTACTCCGCCCTCGGTGCCATCCGGTTTGCGGGCAGCGGTGACGGGCACTGCAGTATCCCTATCGTGGTCTCCCGTATCCGACAGCGATATTGCCGGCTATAAGCTCTACCGGACATCAGGCACGTGGCGGTCGCTGGCAACCCCGACCTTTTCGAAGGATACAAGCGGTTATGTTGACGCGCTTACCTACGATGGAACCTATCTCTATGATATTACGTCAGTGGATGCTTCGGGCAATGAGAGCAAGTCATCTCAATCTGTGACTGCCCGTATTTATGCTCCTGTGCTTGATCAAGCTTCATCACCGACAGCTCAACAAACGATCTTGATTCACGGTAGCAACGCGGAAGGCGGAGCGTTAGTGGCGATCTCCGTTGCCTCGCAATCGGGCAATGCAACAACCATGGCGGTTGCAGACGCTAATGGCATGTACCAAGCCTCTGCGACTCTTGCTGCCGGCAGCAATACCTTGACCGCCATCGCCACTGACAGCGCCGGGAATAGAAGTCGGTCATCGAATACAATCTCGGTGTTTTATGACGTTTCCCCAATAGCGCCGACGGGTCTTGTTGCGTCCGCTCTGGGGCCGAATGTCAGCCTGGTTTGGAATGCGAGCCCGGATACGGATGTGAGAGGCTACCATGTTTACCGGTCTGAAGGAACAGAATGGAAGAGGATAACTGCCTCTCCGGTTAGCATTGTATCCTGGACAGATTCAGGTCTTCGAAACGGAACCTATGCATACCGGGTGACGGCGATCGATGCTATCAGTGAAAGTTCCACATCAAGCGAATCGACCGCAACAGTCGCTGTCGATCTCTTGACGCCACCGATCAATTTAACTGCAGTTGCACTGGAGAATGGGAAGGTGGATATATCGTGGGAATATCCGTCGGCTCCTGCAGCGGGATACCGTCTCTATCGGAGCACGGCCCCTGGCGGACCGTTTATCAGCATTGGGGCTGGAGTTCTGTCAACCACTTCTTTCCGTGATACTGCCCTACAGAATTGGACAGCCTACTATTACGTAGCGACTGCTGTTGATGCTTACGGTAACGAGAGTATCTATTCAAATGAAGGCATGATCGTTGCGAGCGACACGATTGCGCCCCTCAAGCCAGCAATCGACACTCCGACCAAGGCCGGATCACCTATCCTTG
>JAKAHZ010000162.1 GCA_021814615.1 Nitrospirota bacterium
TTTCAATCGCCTGCTCAAAAAGCGGGGCATGGATCCCGGCCGGGTCACGCGCATCTTCATTACCCATCCCGACACAGACCACGCGGGCATGGCGGGATACTTCGAGGAAGAATTCGGGAGCAGGGTCTTCATCCATCCCGGCAGCGCGGACGTGATCAGGCACCAGAATCGCGCCTGGGGAGCGACAGGCGGTCTGTTGAATCTGAACAAGTACTATACGCGCCTCTCCAGCCGGTTCACGGAATGCCGGTTCCCCGGGCATCCAAATCACTTTTCCCTGGAGACAAAGAACGAGCTCGCGGAGTTCCGAATCATCGACACTTTCACTGTCGGTCCGCTCGATTTTCTCGTGCTCGAAAGCCATGGCGGCCATACGCCCGGCCTGGTCTTCTACCTGGACCGCGAAAACGGCCTGCTCTTCACTTCCGATTTTCTGATCAATGTGCCGAGCCTGCAGCCCGTCGAGAAGGAGCACCTCGGTATCTACCGGTATCTCTTGACCAACCCGAACCGGGACAGCGCGATATACAAGGACGAGACCGCCGCGCTCAAACGTCTTTCCCTTGACCTTAGCGGAGAACTTCGCGCCCGGGGCAAGGACCTGATCATTTATCCCGGTCACGGGACGCAGTATGCAGCAGCAGAATTGAAGCCAGCATAAAAGGAGAACCACATGACAACCGAGCCGGGAATGCAGAACGAAACGCTTACCTCCATTGGCGCGCGCCGCAGCGTCCGCTCGTTCACCAAGGACGAGGTGAGCGACGGACAGGTGACAGCCCTGCTCAAAGCGGCGAACCAAGCGCCGTCAGCGCACAATCAGCAGGCATGGCGGTTCATTGTGCTCCGGGGCGAGAAAAAGAATGAGCTTGCCCAGGTCGTCACGGCCAAGGCCGCATCCTTCCCCCGGCCGGCCGCGGCGCTCCTGCGCATGGGCGCAAAGAGCATCGTTTCCGCTCCCGTAGTCATCGCCGTGGCGAACACGGGCGATCTCATCCGGCACGGCACCGAGCTCTTCCAGGTGGAGAAGGAAATGGCCCACGACTTTTTCCGCACCATGGAGATCCAGAGCTCTGCAGCCGCGGTGCAGAACATCCTTCTTGCCGCAACGTCGCTCGGCCTGGGAACGGTCTGGCTCGGGATTCTCTACCTGATCAAGGACGATGTGCTGCGCTTTCTGGGAGAACCGGAGGGCGAGTTCATGGCTGTCGTGCCGGTGGGACATCCGGTCAAGATCGGCAGCGGACCGCAGAAACATGCGCTCGAGATGAAAGTGAAGAAGCTGGGGTGAGAAGCGGCTCGCAATCGGAAAAGTTGGAAGGCCTATAAACCTATTCACGCCGTTTCTCGCTTGTCAGCCTGATAAACCGGCGCATGGGGACAGGCGGCTTCAGCAGCCCTTTTTCGTCCTCGTACAAACCGGTTCGTTCTCCTGCTTGCGCGCCAAGGAAAGAGAACTGAAAGAAGGTCGCCCCCGCAAGGGGTACGCAGGAAAACAGGGCAATCAATAAATCTTCTTGCCACGTCCTCGCCGCTGGGGTAGAGTGGGCAATGCACGATGACGGATCCATGCGGATCATCTCGCTTCAGTCCGGGAGCAACGGCAACTGCATCTACGTGGAAGCCGACGGTGTGCGGCTTCTCTTCGACGCGGGCATTTCCGGTTCCACCGCTGCCGAGCGGCTGGCGCAGCACGGCAGGGACATCCGCAAGATCGATGCGCTCATCATCTCCCACGACCATTCCGACCACATCCGCTCCGCCGGCATTTTTCAGCGCAAATACGGCATTCCGCTCCAGGTGACTTCCCGCACCCTTGCCGCCGCCCAGTCCCGCTGCTCCCTCGGCAAACTTTCCGAGGTGCATCATTTCCGAAGCGGCAGCACGATCAGGTTCGGCAGCGTGACGGTGCAGACCGTTCCCACGCCCCATGACAGCGACGACGGCGTGGTCTTCATCGTCGACGACGGCCGGAAGCGTTTGGGTATCATGACCGACTTGGGGCACGTGTTCCAGGACCTGGGCCGGCTGATCGCTTCCTGCGACGCCGTGCTGCTTGAAAGCAACTACGATCCCGTCATGCTGGCGAACGGTCCCTACCCGCGTTATCTCAAGGAGCGGATCAAGGGGCCGCGGGGCCATATCTCGAACCGCGAGGCTGCCGAGCTCCTGGGGCACGCGTCGGGCTCCCGCCTCCAGTGGGCTTTCATCGGCCACCTGTCTGAGCAGAACAACAGCCCCGATGTGGCCATGAAGACCCACCGCGAAGTGCACGGGTGCAGGATGGATGTGCGGGTTGCGAGCAGATACGCGGTGTCCGACGTAATGTGCGTGTAAAGCGGAGGAGGAGTTTGACACCATGGAGATCAAGATCACCTTTCCCGGGAACAAGAAGGTATACGCGGAAGTCAACGGACAGGTCATCCCCACGGATCAGCCGGTGATCCAGGGCGGTGACGGGACTGCGCCGAGTCCCTTTGCCCACTTCCTCGCATCCATCGGCACCTGCGCAGGAATCTATGTTCTCGCCTTCTGCCGCGAGCGGAATATTCCGACGGAAAACGTGACCCTGACCGAACGCCTCGTGTACGCCAACGATTCCGAAGGACGCCAGTTCTTGGATACCATTGCCATCGACATCAATGTGCCGCCGGATTTCCCCGAAAAATATCACAAGGCCCTTGTGCGTGTTGCGGACCAGTGCGCAGTGAAGAAAGCCATCGCCAATCCCCCGAAGTTCGCCGTCTCGACTATCGTGCGGTAGGGTCGCTTCGTGTGAGCTTCTCACCGCGCTGGAGTGTTTTTCGCGCGGTCGTTGTTTGTTCAGCCTTTCCCGCCTTGTGCAAACTTCTGCAGAGCGATGAATGCAGAATGTTGCGTCTCTCGGGACAGCATCGAATCCCTTGCGCTGCAACGAAGTTCGGTGATACAATGCCGCCATGGAACAGGATAAGCGCGAAGAGAACGCACGTCAAAGACCGGCGAAAACGCCGGTTGCCGAGTACCTGAAAGCGGTGCGCGCGATGCTCAGGCAGGACCGGATACATGAGGCCTATACGATCATGCAGCGTTCGGTGGACGACTACCCCGGTCATCCGGTTCTGCTATCCTATTACGGCTGGCTCCACGCTGTCGTGGAAAAAAAGACCCGGAGCGGCATCATCTTCTGCAGGCGCGCATTATCTGGCTTCCAGACCACGGACCCGCATACCGCCGGCACGATCTACCCGATCCTCTATCTCAACCTGGGAAGAACGCTTCTTCTTGCGGGCCGAAAAAAAGAGGCAATCGAGAGCTTTACCGATGGCCTGACCTTTGACCGTCGCAACAGGGAATTGAAGCACGAAATGAACACGCTCGGCGTGCGGAAGAAACCCCTGCTCGCCTTCCTTTCGCGTTCCCATCCGCTCAACAAGGTTCTCGGCAAGGTGCTTCACACCCGGGCGCGCGCCGTCGAGTCCGCAAAACATTGATCCGGTTCGTTCGCGTCCATTCATAGCGATCGGTCCTTTCCGCTTCTCTTCACTTCGTAAAACACGTGAAGCTATTTTCTGCGGATGGTATAATCTGTCATGCCCGGCGTGAATGCTTTCAGCGAGAACGTTGAGAAATACGAAGCCTGGTTCCTCGAAAACCCCTTTGCCTATGTTTCCGAACTGCATGCGATCAGGGAGTTGATCCCCAAGGGCGCAGGATTGGAGATCGGCGTGGGTACCGGCAGGTTCGCCGCGCCGCTCGGCATCGGGAAGGGTGTCGAGCCGTCGCGTCCCATGGCTGAGCTTGCGGGGAAAAAGGGAATCGAGGTTGTTTTCGGCGTGGCCGAGCATCTTCCCTTTCGTGACGGGGAGTTCGACTTCTGCCTCATGGTCACGACGGTATGCTTTCTCGACGACCGGGACCTGGCGTTCCGCGAGGCGCACCGCGTGATCAAACCCGGCGGAGCGTTCGTGGTAGGCTTTATCGACCGCGAAAGTCCGCTAGGGAGGCAGTACCGGGAGCGGAAGGAAAGCAGCGTTTTCTATCGTGATGCGACCTTCTATTCCGTTGCGGAGATCGTAGATGCCCTCTGTCAGGCGGGATTTGCCGGCTTCGAATATCGCCAGACCTTGTTCAAGCCCCTTGCGGAACTGGCGGAAGTCGATCCGGTAAAGAAAGGCCATGGCGAAGGGTCATTCGTTGCCGTACAGGCGAGGAAACCGGCGTAGCGAAAAGAGATCCGGAAGAGGCCGGAGGCTTGCGGAAACCGGCCCCTTCCGATAAGGGAGGAAGAAACAGCTTTACTGCTTTAGGGAGAGTTCCGCGATGAACGGAAATTTGTTGTATGATTAAAGTCGTGTTCTCTGACGAAGTGGCCGGAGTTTAGCACGAGTTGCAAAGAGGCGCAAGAAAAATAAAAGGGTATTTTTAGGGTATCCGCAAGAGGCGTGAGGGCCGGATCGGGCCCGAAGGAGAATGAAAAGGCGGGCGAAGCCCAGAAAAAGATTGCATTTCTGCTCCTAACGCCTATAATGATTCTACTGTCCATACTAGAGAAGCGCGCTGTATGACCCCGAAAGCTGCCTCTCTCCATCGACCACTGACCTTACCTGCTTCCCTTTTCTTCCGGAAAATCGACAGCATGCATCGTTGGCGAACGATGCTGAGGGACTGTTTTTCGTGCGTCGAAAGCGTTGCGTTTCCTAACGCTTTTTCCCATCATTCCCGCTCTGCCGCGTGCGGCGGTGTTGCGAGAAACTCAAGCAGTACAAGGAGGCATCATGCCAAAGAAGCTTTATGTTGGAAATCTGTCGTACAGCACGACCGAGGACGATTTGCGGGAAGCTTTCGCCAAGATCGGTGAAGTGACGTCCGCCACGTTGATCATCGATCAGACGAACGGCCGCTCGAAAGGATTCGGGTTCGTGGAAATGGCCTCCGATGAGGATGCTGCAAAAGCGATCAGCACCATGAACGGCACGATGCTCTTTGATCGGACGATCACGGTGAACGAAGCGCGGCCGAAGACGGACCGTGGCGGGAGCGGCGGCGGCTTTGGCAGGGGTGGCGGCAGAGGCGGCGACCGCGGCGGATACGGCGGCGGCGGTGGCGGAAGAGGCCGTTCATGGAGGTAGCGGTCCACGGCCGGGATCTGGAAAAAGCCCTGCGGACCTTAAAGAAGAAACTCCAGCTCGACGGCTTGTTCGGAGAGATGAAGAAGCGGCGTCATTACGAAAAACCGTCGGTCAAGAAGAAGAAGAAACAGCTGGAAGCGCAGAAACGGAGGCGAAAGAGCCTGCTGCGGTCCCGTGCCAACGGGGCTCGGCCTTCCGGCGGTTTTCGCAGTCCGTCAGGCAGCGGAGAGCAGCGTACCTAGCAGGCTGCATCGCCGACCATATAACAACTGAACACAAAACGCAAAAGCCCCGGGAAAATTCCCGGGGCTGCTGTTTTTTCAAGAGACGTTTCTGCTGCTATTTCGCGAGCATCTTCCGCACGTACAGCTGCTGAACGATGGACAGCACGTTCGAAAGCGTGATGTAGAGCAGGAGGCCTGCAGGCAGCCAGGCGAAGAGGAAGATGAAGGCGATGTTCATGAACATCATCATCTTCTGCTGCTGCGGGTCCACCGTGGTGGAGGTCATCTTCATCGTCGCCACCATGCTGACGCCCATCAGGACCGGCAGGATATAGAAGGGATCGTAGACCGACAGGTCCTTGATCCAAAAGGACAGGAAGGGCTGCTGCCTGAGTTCGATCGAGACGTTCAGCACGTTGTAGAGCGCCACGAAGAAGGGCAGCTGCAGAAGCATGGGCAGGCACCCGCCGAGCGGATTCACCTTGTGCTCCTTGTACAGCTTCATCATCTCGGCGTTCAGCTTCTGCGGGTCCTTCTTGTACTTTTCGCGGAGCGCGTTCAGCTGGGGCTGCAAGGCCTTCATCTCTTCCATGGCCCGGGCGCTCTTGAGCGAAGGGTAGAAGAGCAGGGCGCGCACCACGATGGTCAGGAGGATGATGGCGATGCCGTAGTTCTTCGTAATGCTGTAGAAGAAGGTCATCAGCCAGAACATGTGCCGGGCGAGGATGCCGAACCAGCCGTAGTCCACCAGCTCTTCGAGCCCCTTGCCCAGCGGCTTGAGCATGGAGAAGTTCTTGGGGCCGGCATAGAGCGTGAAGCTCCGGGACTCGGGCTTGTCCTTGACCAGAAGCTCCGAGTTCAAGAGGTCGCCGATCTCCTTGGGCGCGGTAGTGCGCTTTGCCGTGACGGTCGTGGTCAGGTCCGTGACGAGCGCAGCCGTGACACGGTCCGGATCGACGATGGGAACGCGCGTGTGAAAGCGGATGACGCCGAGCTGCGGCATCGCATCGAGGGCACGGACCATATCGCGCAGGCGGCGCGGCGTCAGCAGGAACGGGTCGCCGCCGGTGACGACGACCTCCCAGATCTCCGGACGGGCGCGGATATAGTCGAGCGCCGCAGCCAGCTCGGCGGCGGTAAGCGTCTCGCTCCTGGGCCCGACCTGCTCACGGCGGAAGCAGAACCGGCAATAGACGGGGCAGACATGGCTGGGCTTCAGAAGCACCCTG
>JAKAHZ010000163.1 GCA_021814615.1 Nitrospirota bacterium
CGGAGCACGATGCCAAGGCCGCGGAATTCGATCAGCGCCTGGCTGAACTGGAGCAGGTAACCGTCTAGATTCTCAAAATAGATCATCATGACCACAATCGTTGAGACGCTGAGGATGCGGAGAGTACCTCTGACGATCGCTGGTATTCTCAGTAACTCCGTGTCTCCGTGGTAGAGACCTGTTCGGACGCGTTCAAAAGCGCATCCGGGATAGCCCGATGACCCGCTGGCAACGATTCTTTTCCCAATACCAGAAAGACGCAAAGCTCTGGCTGTATTTCATGGCCGTGCTCTCCCTTTTCCGCGTCCTTTTCATCCTCTACTTCCGCAGCAAGATCGTTCCGGGGAACGGCGGCGAGGTCTGGCGCGCCCTGGCAAACGGCATGCGCTTCGACGCCATGGCAGCCGGATACTGGGTCGCGCTCCCGGCTCTCCTGAGCGCAGCCTGCGCTGCCGTCGATATCCAAAAGACCGCCGACCGGGTACGCAACGGCTTCGGCCTCGCATTCAGCATCATCACGCCGCTCATCTATATCATCACCCTTGTCTATTTCGGCGAATACAACGACCACTTCAACCACTTCATTTTCAATCTCTACTATGACGACACCCGCGCAATCGCCACGACCATCTGGTCCGGCTATCACCCGGTCAGGAATTTGCTGCTCGCCGGCGTTCTCGGGTACGGTCTTGTCCGGCTGTATCGGAAATACCGGGAAGGCCGGTTCTTCAAGCACGACATCGCGGCAGGCCTTGCTTTACCTTTTCTGGCGAAGGCGCTCCTGACGGTTGTTGCAGTTCTGCTGCTTGCAGGCAGCATCCGGGGCTCTTTCGGCCACCGCCCCGCAAAGCTCGAAGATGTGGGCGTTACCCGCGATCCGTTCCTGAACAAGGCAGTGCTGAATCCCTACAACGCCCTGAACTATGCCTGGGCTGCGCACCGGAAGCTCGGCGCGATCTCCTCGGGCTTGAACGCCTTCATTCCCGACGGGAATGTGCGCACGGCGCTGATCGAAACCTTCGGTGAAAAGCATGGCGCAAAGACCCTGGACGACCATCTTGAGAGGACCGCTTCCGGCAGCCGGAACGCGCCTCCGAAGCACGTGTTCCTCGTGGTCATGGAAAGCTACGATGCCTGGCCGCTGATGGCGAAGTACGCATCTCTCGGCATCACGAATGAACTCGGAAGAATCGCTCAGGAAGGCGTGCAGGTGACGAATTTCCTTCCCGCATCCGACGGCACCGCAACGTCGCTTACCGCCATCGTAAGCGGACTAGCCGATGCGAACGTGATCACCAATTATCAGCCCTCAAGCGCAAAACCCTATCCCACGTCGTTGCCTGCAGCGTTCAAGCGGCTGGGCTTTCGCACGCGCTTCTTTTACGGCGGGAACTTAAGCTGGCAGAAGATCGGCGATTTCATGACCGGCCAGGGGTTCGACGAAGTCTACGGCGGCGCCAATATCGACCGTGCCGCCATACGCACGGAATGGGGGGTGGAAGACGAAGCATTGTTCGCCTTTATAGAGAGCACCGTGGAAAAGCAGAGGGACGTTCCCAGCCTGAACGTGATCATGACCACGAGCTATCATCCTCCCTACGATCTCGATGTGCATGGAAAGGGATTTCCGCTCAGAGAAAAGCCGGCTGATCTTGCGCCGTTGTTTGACGGCACCACGACCCTTGCCATGCTGGGTCACCTGTGGTATTCGGACCGATGCATCGGCGCCTTTGTACGGGAAGCGGAGAAGAAGCTGCCCCGGCCGCTTTTCGCATTCACCGGTGATCACTTCGGACGGAAATTTCTGAACGATCATCCGCCTGCCTTCGAAAGCGCTGCCGTACCGTTCATTCTCTACGGAAAAGATGTGCTCAGAGGCGTCCGTCTTCCTGCTGATGCAGCAGGAAGCCACATCGACATCGCGCCGACCCTGATCGAGCTGGCGGCGCCCAAGGGCTTTCAGTACGCGGCCCTCGGCAGGAACATCCTGTCACCCGACCGCGATCCGCTCGGTTTCTCCCGCGACTGGGTCATCAGCAGCCGGTATCTCCTCGATGCCCGCACGCTTCAGTACTCTCCCCTTCCGGGCAGAGAGCTGCCGGCGAACCTTCCCATCCCTGCCGAACTCAAGGCCATGCACGACCGCATCCAGGGCATCTCCTGGTGGCGCATCATGCGCGGCCCGGAGCTGCGAAAGTAGCGTCCCCCTAAAATAGCACTTCGCAACATCACAGGATCTCACGCCGCCATCAAGAACAAAGAAAGGGGCGCCGAAAGCTCGGCGCCCCTTTTCGTTAATTGCGTTGACCAGGATCGACCTACTTCATTGCCTTCAACTTCTGCACCTCGCCCTTGATCTGCTCCGCATTCGGCGCGTTCGGCACGACCTGCAGATACTTTTCGAAATACTTGATCGCTTCCTTCGGCTTGTTCAGATCGTATTCATAGACCACGCCGCTGTTCATCAGGCCGTTCAAATGGTTCGGATCGACCTTGAGAGCCTTCTGGTACATCTCCACCGCCTTCTCGGGCTGGCCCACGCCGCGGTAGCAGGTGCCCAGGTCCACCAGCACATTGGTGTCCTTCGGTTTGAGTTCCACCGCACGCTGGTAGGCCACGATCGCCTCGGCAAAGCGCTGGCTGTCCATCTGGGCATTGCCCAGGGCGATCCAGGCATCGGCATTGTTCGGATTGGCCTTGGCAAGGGTTTCGAGGTTCCTGACCTCCTCGGGATTCTTGACCGATGACGGCGGATACATCACCTGGTTCTCCTGGCCTGCGGGCTGCTGGCCTCCCGAACCCGAGTTCCACTGGCCCTGCTGCTGCTTGCAACCTGCGGCCGCGAGCGCAAACGCCATACAACCGAACAGAACGATCATCCGATAGTTCATAAGATCCCCCCGGTACCCGGGCTCAAGCCCGTCGATGTTCGCGACTTATACCATGAAAGCGGAGTGATGTCAATTTCGACCCTTGCGGCGGCCTTCGGGAAGGAGCCCAAAGTTGCAGAATACCTGTTGACAAAGCGCGGAGGCTTGGGTATATTTCATGGCTAGAAACGCACTCGACGCAACTTCTAACCTAACTAACCCCGACGGCAGCCGTACATCCATCAAATATCTTACGCAACGGACGCGCACATCGGAAAGGTCATCTAAGCAGGTACAATTTCATTCAGAAACCAGGCGTTTGGAGTGATCCTCCGAAACGATTCTCTCGCCTTGCCTGAAGTTACCATTTCCAGGAGCGAATACCTATCCCTTCCCGATCTTTCGCCTCTCTGCGGATTTCCGCAGCCCGCGGCACAAGGAGTAATCCATGAACCTCGTTGAACTCAAAGGAAAAAGCATCGCCGACCTCGCCGACATGGCCAATGAACTCAAGGTCGAAGGCGCCAGCGGCATGCGCAAGCAGGAGCTGATCTTCGCCATCCTGAACGCCCAAACCGAGAAGAACGGCATGATCTTCGGGGAAGGCGTGCTGGAGATCCTGCCGGACGGGTTTGGCTTCCTCCGGGCGCCGGACTACAACTACCTGCCCGGTCCCGACGATATCTATGTATCGCCCTCCCAGATCCGGCGGTTCAACATCCGGACGGGCGACACGGTCTCCGGCCAGATCCGGCCGCCCAAGGAAGGCGAACGCTACTTCGCCCTGCTCAAGGTCGACAACATCAACTACCAGGACCCTGAGATCTCCCGCACCAAGATTCTCTTCGACAACCTGACCCCCTACTATCCTGACCGCAAGATCAAGCTCGAATACGCGCCGACGGATTACACGACGCGCGCCATGGACCTGGTCGCGCCCATCGGCATGGGACAGCGCGGCATGATCGTGGCTCCGCCGCGCACCGGCAAGACCATGCTCCTCCAGGCCGTGGCAAAAGCCATCATCAGGAACCATCCCGATATCATGCTGATCGTGCTCCTGATCGACGAACGGCCGGAGGAAGTCACCGACTGGCAGCGCCAGGTGAAGGCCGAGATCATCAGCTCGACATTCGATGAACCGCCCCAGCGCCACGTGCAGGTCGCCGACATGGTGAGCGAGCGGGCCAAGCGCCTCGTGGAGCACAAGAAAGACGTGGTGATCCTGCTCGACAGCATTACCCGCCTGGCGCGTGCGCACAACGCCATCATCCCGGCCTCAGGCAAGGTGCTGTCCGGCGGTCTGGACGCCAACGCGCTCCAGCGGCCCAAGCGCTTCTTCGGCGCCGCCCGGAACATCGAAGACGGCGGCAGTCTCACGATCCTGGCAACGGCCCTCGTGGACACGGGCTCCCGCATGGACGATGTGATCTTCGAAGAGTTCAAGGGCACCGGCAACATGGAGCTCCATCTCGACCGGAAGTTGATGGACAAGCGCGTCTTCCCGGCCATCGACATCAACGCTTCGGGCACCCGGAAAGAAGAGCTGCTTGTGGACAAGGACGACCTGAACCGCATGTGGATCCTCCGCAAGGTACTGAATCCGCTGTCCACCGTGGAAAGCATGGAGTTCCTGCTGGACAAGCTCAAAGTGTCCAAGACGAACCGCGATTTCCTCGATTCCATGAATCGGTAGCCCCGGGATTCTTTCGCGATCCTGTTCGACCCCGCCGGACGATACCTGCACGGCGGGGCGATTTTTTTGCTTGTTTTTCTAATGGCTTTTGGGTAATATTACGGCTCTGTAAGCTCTCTTGGCCGCCATGGCCGAGATAACGAAGCATAACAACCTTTTTGTTTTCAACCGGTTGTGAAGTACGATTTTGAGGAGGAGCACTATGAAACAGGATATCCATCCCAACTATACGGTCTCGACGGTCCATTGCGCCTGCGGCAATTCCTTCACGACCCGCTCCACGCAGGGCGCGACGGTGAAGCTCGACATCTGCTCGAACTGCCATCCTTTCTTCACGGGCAAGCAGAAGCTGATCGACACCGAAGGCCGCGTCGACAAGTTCCGCAAGAAGTACAACAAGGCCTAACCGGTCAGACGCCCTTCCGCGACATCCCCTCCCCGTCCTCGCGAGGTCCAGGCAGTGTCGGAAAAAATGACCATAGGCGGTCAGGCGGTCATTGAAGGCGTGATGATGCGTTCTCCTCACGCCTTCACGGTCGCCGTGCGCCGCGGCGGAAAACCGGACGCGGAGATCGCGCTCCTCAAGGAGACGATCCTCCCCGCCGGCGAACGGTTCCCCCTGTTCAAAAAGAAGGTGCTTCGCGGCTCGGTCGTGCTCTTCGAGGCCATGTGGCTCGGCATCAGGGCGCTCAACTTTTCCGCGAATGAGGCTCTTGAGGAAGAGAACGGCAAGAAGGAGGAGATCAGCCCTCTTGCCATGGCGGGCACCATGGTCCTGGCCCTGGCGCTTGCCCTCGGCATCTTCCTGGGTCTTCCCCTGGTGATCACCCATTTCCTGGGCGTTAAATATGCCGCGTTCAAGGGCAACGTCCTGTTCAATCTGACCGACGGCGCCTTGCGGGTGACGCTTTTTGTCGGATATATCTCGGGTATTTCGCTCCTGAAGGACATCCGCCGGGTCTTCCAGTACCACGGGGCGGAGCACAAGGTCATCGGCGCCCACGAAGCGGGCGTGCCGCTCACCGTCGAGAACTGCAGGGGCTATTCCTGCATCCATCCGCGCTGCGGAACGAGCTTCCTGATGGTGGTCATCGTGCTCTCGATCCTTCTTTTCTCGCTGGTTCCCGCGAGCTGGCCGCTCTGGGCAAAGGCGCTGTCTCGCATCGTGCTCATGCCCCTGATCGCCGGCTTGTCCTACGAGTTCATCAAGTACAGCGCAACCAAGCGCGGCAACCGCATAGTCGACGCATTCATGCTGCCCGGCCTGCTCCTGCAGCGGATCACGACCCGCGAACCCTCGGACGACCAGATCGAGGTGGCCATCAAGGCCATGGATGAGGCCCTTGCGATGGAACCCCGCTGAAGCGGGGTTTTTTGTTGGAGAACAAGAACGCTCTCGCCACCAAGACACAAAGACACGAAGAAGAAGCCGCCGTCCTTCGAGCCTTCGTGCCTTCGTGGCAGAACAGAATTGACCATGTTAAAGAAACTCGACGCCGTAGCGGGAAAATACGACGAACTGACGCGCCTCCTGGCGGACCCCACCGTCGCCGCCGACCACCAGAAGTACCAGAAATACTCCAAGGAACGGTCGGACATCGAGGATATCGTCCAGCACTACCGCTCCTACAAGGACGTCCTTCGCCAGGTTAAGGAGGCCGAGGAGATCAGCCAGGACAAATCGGCCGACACGGAGATGCGCTCCATGGCCGACCTGGAGCTGAAGGATCTCCAAGCCAGGGTGCCGCAGCTGGAGCAAGAGCTCCGTCTCATGCTGGTGCCGAAGGACCCTCGGGACGAGAAGAACATCTTCCTCGAGATCCGCGCCGGCGCCGGCGGCGATGAAGCGGGCCTCTTCGCTGCAGAGCTCTTCCGCTTGTACACGCGCTATGCGGAGAAGAAGCGCTGGAAGGTCACCCTCCTCGAC
>JAKAHZ010000164.1 GCA_021814615.1 Nitrospirota bacterium
GCCCTGGTTCCTCGGGTACCGGAACCTGGACGGCCGCTTCATCCTCGCCTGGTCCGACGCGAAGCGGATCAACCAGGAAACGAGGGACATCTACTACCAGACGAAGAAGACCTCCGCGTCCTACGGTGTGGAGCGGACGGCCGGCAAGCTCAAGACGTCGCTCACCTACCAGTACGAGATCGTGACGAACTACAACGTGCAGCAGGCGGCGGAACTGACGCCCGAGGACAGCGGCCATGCCTTGATCAGCAGCCTGAGCCCGGCCGTGGTCTGGGATCTGCGCGACGACCCCTTCAATCCCACGCGGGGCAGCATCCACGGCGCCGCGGTCAAGGAGGCCCTGAAGGCGCTGGGGTCGCAGGCGGATTTCACGAAGGTCACGGTGCAGACGACCTGGTTCCTCCCCGCAGCCCAGCACACGGTGCTTGCCCTCTCCGCCAGATCGGGCCTGGCCTGGCCGCAGCGCGACACGCTGGTGGTTCCCATCCAGGAGCGTTTCTATCTGGGAGGCAGCACGACGGTCCGCGGGTTCACGCAGGACCAGGTGGGCCCTTCGAGCATCGACGCCGCGGGAAACCAGATCCCCACCGGCGGATCGAGCATGGTGCAGCTGAACGCCGAGGTCCGCATCTCCTCGCCGGGAGGAACAGGGATCGTGTTCTTTACCGACGCCGGGAATGTCTGGCTCGATCAGAAGATCCGCATGGACGATCTCCGGGCGTCCTACGGCACGGGATTCCGGTACAGCACGCCCGTGGGGCCCCTGCGCATCGATTACGGCCAGAAAATCCACCGGCGGCCCGGGGAGAGCCCCGGGGAGATGCATTTCAACATCGGCCACGCTTTCTAGAACGCTTCCTTGGGACTCCCGCGCTGGACGTATCCGCCGACCGGTGGTATCATGATGCATCTGCAGTTCCTGCGCGAGCGCGCTCTATGAACATCCATAAACGGCTCATCGTAATGGTCGGTCTCGGGCTGCTCCTGCTCCTGTCCACGACCGTTGTTTCGCTGGAGAGCATCGCCATGCTCTTCGCCCAGACGACCCGCAGCGTCAGCCAAGTGTCCCTGGAAGTCCGCAAGGTCTGGCGGGTGGAGCAGAAGATCCATGACGCGGTCCGGCTCGTGCACGAGTACGTCCGCACCGGCGAGACGCGGTTCAAACCGGGATACGATGCCATCGCGGCCGCCGTGAATACCTCGCTGGACGAGATCGGCGCCCTCCACCGGGGCGAGCGGGAGACGCAGCTCCTGGAGGCGCTGTCCTCCGACTGGCGGGCAATCGCGCAGAAGTCCGACCGGATTTTTTCCGCCGACCTGGCTGTCGGCAGCAACCGCGCCGACGCTGCGGCGACGCTTACGGGCATCGATGACCTTCTGGCCTGGATCGATCATGACCTGGAGCAGTACAAGGAGGAGAACGCGGCCCGCCTGAGCGCGGTGGCGCGGGACCTGCAGGCAACGCGGACCCGGATCGTCGTCCTCTTCGGGATCATCCTGGTCGCCATGATCGGATTCCTTGCGGGATTCGGCTGGTACCTCTACCGCAGGGTCTCGCTACCCCTGACCAGGCTCTGGGCAGGCACCGAGGAGATCAGCCGCGGCAACCTGGATCATCAGATCCAGGTCCGGGGGGACAGCGATATCGTCATGCTCGCCGCGCGGTTCAACGACATGGGCCAGCGGCTCAAAGTGTCCTACAGCGATCTCGAGCGGCGGCTGCTCGAACGGACGAAGCAGATGAGCGCGCTGAACTCCGTAGCGCTCACCCTTGGCCGCCGCGGCAGCCTCCGCGAGCTGCTGCAGCGGTCGCTCAGTACCATCCTCGAAAGTTTTCCCGACCTTGAGGCGCGCGGCGGGATCTTCCTGCGCGAGCCCGAGGGCGACACTCTCCGGTTGGTGGCCCACCAGGGGCTCTCGCCGTCCTTCGTGGCGCAGGAGGAGCGGATCAAGATGGGAGAATGCCTCTGCGGGACCGTTGCACAGACGGGAGAGCTGGTCTTTGCCGAAGAGGGGTGCGACGATCCGCGCCATACGCGGGCCGGCGAATCCGGCCACATGCACATCGTCGCTCCGATCAAGTCCCGCGGAATCGTCCTGGGCGTTATCTTTCTCTATCCCACCAAGCAGTTCCTGCTGCAACCGTCGGACATCCAGCTCTTCGATACGATCGGCGCCCAGCTCGGCATGGCGGTGGAGAACCTGCGGCTCTACGGCGAAGTGAAGGAATCGAGCGTCAAGTACTGGGATCTCTTCGAGCACTCCCGGGACATCCTCTTTACCATGGACCCCGCGGGCCGCATTACCTTTGCGAACCGGTCGTCGGAAGAGCTCTTCGGAATGACCAAGGTGGAAATGACCGGCAGGAACGTGCTGGAGTTCCTGTCCGGCGAGGAGCACGACCGCCTGGCCGCCCTGCTCCAGGACGAGGGGATCAACACGCAGAACTTCTATGAGTTCACGGTGACGCCGCGGTCGGGCCAGCATTTCATCCTGGAGGCGGCCATCCGCCGCATCGACCGGAACGGTGTCCTGACGGGCTATCAGGTTTCGGCGCGCGACGTGACGGAGCAGCGCGCGCTGCGCGAGAAGCTGATCAGCGCGGAACGGCTCTGCGCCATCGGCGAGGTGGGCATCGCGGTGCGGCACGAGATCAACAATCCCCTCACCACGGTCATCGGCAACGCAGAGCTGCTGCTCGATCGGCTCGAGGAGGAGGATGACGGCGAACTGCGGAAGCGGCTCGACCTGATCCTGGACAACTCGCTCAGGATCGCGGAGATCGTGAAACGGCTGCAGGACCGGAAGAAGGACCGGACCGTGGAATACACCAAGGGTGTCCGGATGACCGACCTGGGGAAAGGGTGATCATGACCGTGCTGCGGATGCGGGTAGGCGTTGTTCTGCTCGCGCTGCTGATTGCGGCCGGTGTAGCCGGCGCGGAATTGCTCGACCGCGTTCTGGCGTCGGTGAACAACGATGTCATCTGTCTGAGCGATCTCCGGCAGGCCATGGCCTTCAATACCGCCGTCAGCGGCGTGAAGAGCGGAAGGCGCATGGAAGAGGAAACCCTGGAAGGCCTTATCAACCGGAAGCTCCTGTTTCAGGAGGCGCTCCGGCTGCACATCGCCGAGGTAACGGACCAGGATGTGGCCTCCGAGATGGATCAGCTCCGGACCCGCCTGGGCGGCGATGAGGCGTACCGCGCGTTCCTTTCGCGCAGCGGCCTGACGGACGCCGGGGTAAAGCGCATGTTGGGCGAGCGCCTGCTCGTGGAACGGTTCGTGGAAAAGAAGATCAGCCTTTTCGCGCGCGTTACGCGGGACGAGGCACAGGATTATTTTGCCGCTCATGCCGGCGAGTACCCCGGCAAGCGATTCGCTGAGGTCCAGGCGCAGATCACGGCGATGCTCGCCGCGCAGAAGACGGGCCAGCAGCTGGATCTCTATGTGGAGGAGCTGCGGGGGCGGGCGACGATCCGGAAGAATCCGCTGAGCGAAGGCGGAGCGGGAGATCCCGCGGAAAGGAACGGTGCGATGTGAAGAGCCTGGCGCTTGCTGCGATGCTGTCCGGGGTCCTGGTTTTGTTCCCCGGTTGTACGCTTGTGAAGGTCAGCCTGACCGAGGAGGTGCAGCCGTTGCAGGAGCAGGTCATCGCGGGCTCGGGCAAGGATAAGGTGCTGGTGCTCGACCTGACGGGCGTCATTACGGCCGCGGAGAGCGCGCCGAAGATGGCCGACCAGAAGCGGCCCGGCCTGCTCCCGGGGATCCGCGAGGCCCTCGACCGTGCGAAGGGGGACCCGCGGGTCAAGGCGCTCGTGCTCAGGATCAACAGCCCCGGCGGAGGCGTGACCGCGTCGGACACGCTGTATCACGAACTGAAACGCTTCCGCAAGGAGACGAATATTCCGATCGTCGCCCATATCATGGATGTGGGCGCATCGGGCGCGTATTATGCCGCCCTGGCCGCGGACGCGATCACGGCGCAGCCGACGAGCGTGACGGGAAGCATCGGCGTGATCATGTACCGCGTCGACGCAACCGGCTTGCTGCAGAAGATCGGCATCCAGGCGGCCGAGATCTCCTCGGGCGACCGGAAGAGCATGGGGTCGCCGCTCCGGCCGATGTCCGACGATGAACGCAAGCTGTTCCAGGGAGTGATCGACAGCCTCTACCGCCGGTTCACGGCGCTGGTCGCCGAGGAGCGGCACTTGCCGGGCGATGCCGTCCGGTCGCTTGCCGACGGAAGGGTCTTTACGAGCGGCGAGGCGCAGGCGGCGGGTCTGATCGATGCGGTGGGATATCTCGATGACGCCGTGGAGCTTGCGCGGAAGAAAGCGGGACTGAAAGAGGCGTCCGTTATCATGTACCATCGTCCCGGCGAGTTCAAGTCGAACATCTATTCCCTCAGCCTGGTCAATATCGATTTCGGCGAACTGGCGGATCCGGGCGCACGGTTCCTGTATCTCTGGTGGCCCTGATTCCCCGATTATCTGCCGGCTCCTTCCTGCAGCAGCGCCAGCACCTTGTCGCGCAGCGCGTCGATCCAGTAGGGTTTCTGGATGAAGCCGTCGGCGCGCAGATCGCCGAGATTGCTGAGCGCGGTGCTCTCATCGTACCCGCTCGAAACCAGGAGCTTCGCTGCCGGCGCGGCCTCGCGCAGCGCGGTGAGGAACATTCGTGCATCCGGCCCGGAGAGCTGGACATCGACGATGGCCAGGCGCAGAGCCCCGGGGTCTGCTGCCGCAAGTTCAAGCGCATCCGGCCGGTTCCCCGCGAACTTCGGCGTGTATCCCAGCTGCCGCAGCATATCGCCGACCAGCCTGCTGATCTGCCGGTCATCGTCAACGACCAGGATCGTCCCCAGACTTTTCACCGCAGGAGCCGGTACGGCAGCCGCCGCGTCTGCGCGCGCTCGGGGCAGATAGATGCGGAATTCGGCGCCCTGTCCCGGTTCGCTGGATACGGACAGGCATCCGGCATGGTTCTGGATGATCCCGAGCGCCGCGGCCAGGCCCAGTCCCCGCCCCATGAACTTCGTCGTGAAAAAAGGTTCGAAAATGCGCTTCTGGATGTCTTTCGCGATGCCCGGACCGGTGTCGGAAACGGTGATCAGCACGTAATCGCCTCCGGGATGCCGGCTGAGGAAGCATTCCCAGGGTTTTCTGGCGGCGACGTTTTCCGTGCCCACGTCGATCCTGCCGCCCGCTTTCCCGATGGCCTCGATGGCATTGGCCAGGATGCTCACGATCACCTGGCTGATCTGGCCGGGGTCTGCCATGACGTTCCAGAGATCGGGCGCGCAGCGTAGCGCGATCTCCACGTCCGCTGCCGGTTTTTTCGGCGTCAGTTCCACGGCCTGCCGGACGATCTCGTTCACCGATGTCACCCGCCGTTCGATGCTTCCCTGGCGCGCGAAGCTCAGCAGCTGTCTCGTCAGGTCCGCCATGCGGCGGGAGCTCTCGATGATCGCCCGCGTCAGCTCGCGCTCCCGGCCCTCTGCGGGGAGTTGCGCCGTGAGCAGCTCGGCCGTGCCGACGACGCCCATCAGCATATTGTTGAAGTCATGGGCGATGCCGCCGGCGAGCGTGGCCACGGACTGCTGTTTTTGCTGCTGAAACAGGCGTTCCTCCATGGAACGCTGCATCTGCGCAAGCGCCGTCTTCTCCGTGATATCCGTGAGCGTGCCGATGATGGCCGGCTTGCCGTCGATCTCGGTCGCACTCCCGAAGGCCTCGATGTCGATCACCCTGCCGTCCTTGCGGAGGCCTTTGAGCGTGTAATGTATGCTCGGGATCGTGCCGTTCAGCCGCTTGTCGTCGTTCGCCCGCACGAGTTCGCGGCTTTCCGGCGCGATGAGGTCCATCGATGAGCACCCGAAGACGATCTCCTGGGGGCTCGCATACCCGAAGATGTCAGCAAGCTTGGGGTTCACATAGAGGAACCGGCCGCCCTGGATGATGTAGATTCCCACCAGGCTCTGTTCCACCAGGCTCCTGAACCGGGACTCCGATTGACGGAGGGCGTCGTCAGCCGTCTTGCTGCTCGTGATGTCCCGCGCAATGTGGATCGATCCGTACAGGACGCCGCTCTCGTCCGTGAGGGGAGCGGTGGTGACCGTGTAATCGCCCCCGCTGATCTCGCTGTGGAGCTCAAGGACATGGGGCTTCCCGTCGGCCATCGTTTTTTTATGGGGACACCCCGTCACCGGTCCGCCGGATCCGCAAAGGTACTGATAGCAGGCCTGGCCGACTAGTTCCTTGCGGTTCTTGCCGACGCTCCGGGCAAAGGCTGCGTTCACGTGCAGGAACTTGAAGTCCTTGCCGATGAGCGCAATATGATCGGGCAAAGCGTCGAAACCCCGCGCCAAGGCCTCTGCGGGCGGGAGCCTGGGCGACGTATCCTTGCTCCGGAATTTTTTTGCTGTTCTCATATTCATGATCAGCCGTTGAAAGGCACAATTTTCATTATTATATCACGCAAAAC
>JAKAHZ010000026.1 GCA_021814615.1 Nitrospirota bacterium
CCGATCAGGCCAGGAGCGTTTCCCCGTTGACAGGAGCCGGGCTGCACCCTACTATATATAGCAGATCGATCCCCTCGAAAAGAGCACAAACTCTCATGATTTTCCGTCTGTTTTTCTCATTTCTCTTCACCCTCGTCATCGCTCTTCCCGCTGGTGCGCAGGAGCCTGTGGTTGCCGCCGGAAGCCTGGGTATTGTGTCAGTGCCGCTCGCCAATGTGCGCGATGAGGCGGAGCCCAAGGCCACGATCGTGACGCAGGTGCTGCTTGCCGAGGAAGTCCGCATCCTGGAAAAACGCGACTACCGATATCGCATCGCGGTTCCGGGGCAGTCCGGCCGAACGGGGTGGATCCAGCAGGAAGCGGTGCTGGTGCCGAAGGACAAGGGCCGCTTTTATCTCAAGTCAGAGCGCGAGTGGATCGTGATCGCCGTGCCCAAGACGCCCGCGCTCGTGCTCGACCGGCTGGGCAACAACGTCCTGTCGCTTTATGCCGGAACGCGCCTCCCGGTGCTCGAGCGGACGGCCGACGGCGTGAAGGTCCAGTTCCCGGACCGCACCGTGGCGCTGATCACTGCCGCGGACATCATGCCCGTGTCGCCGCATAGCTCGGTATTCAACGATGTCTCGCCCGCCGAGGTCGCGAAGACAGCGCGCAAATTCATCGGCGTCCGTTATCTGGCGGGCGGCATGACTGCCCAGGGCATGGATACGCAGGGCCTGATCACCGTGGTGTATCGCATTCACGGGTACGATCTCGACCTGGAACGCGATGCGCTGGCAGCCGAGGCGGTCAAGGTGGCGAAGAAGGACCTGCAGCCCGGCGACATCCTGCAGCTTTCCGGCGCAGGTTACGGGCTCGTTGCGGGAAACGGTCAATTTCTGTATGCGCCGAAGAAATCCACGGTGCAGCTCGCGGGCATGAACGACCGCCGGTTCGCCGGTTCGATCCTCTACGGCTTCCGGGTCTTGGGCGAGGATCCCGAGCAGAAGAAGCGTCCCGCGGAGATGGCGGCCGACGAGATCATGGTCGCCCAGACGCTGGCTGCGGATCTCCCGCTCGGCAAGCGGATCGCCTGGTGGGCCGGACGGTTTATCGGCACGCCTTACGATCCCGATCCCCTGGGTCTCTATGTGCGGACGAAGCGCATTGTTGCCGACGAGAAAGCGGACTGCATGTACCATGTGTTCCGGAGCGTGGAGCTGGCGAAATCGACGACGCCCGGCGAGGCGATCGAGCAGGCGTTGAAGCTCCGGTTCACCACCGAAGGAAAAGTGACGGACGGCCTCGTCCAGAACTATAACGACCGGTACGAGTACGGCGAGGACATGGTCTATAGCGGGAAGTTCGGCAGGAACATCACCGACGAGCTCGGAGCGACCCGGGTGATCAAGGGCTCGCGGGGCCGCGACGAGGTCATTATCCTGCCCAAGTCGACGCTCTCCACGAGGAAGTTCCAGAAGGCGCTCCAGGACGGCGATATCATCTACTGGGTCAAGGACCCGAAGCGGCGCGTGGTGGAGGAGATCGTCGCCCATCTCTCGGTGATCCATATAAAGGACGGCAAGCCCTTCCTGATCCATGCTTCCGGCACCAAGGACAGCGCGACCAAGCCGGGCGGCGGGCTGGTGAAGGAACTGCCCCTGTCGGACTATCTGCGCGACACGAAATTCATCGGCGCCTATGTAACGCGTTTCGAACAGTAAGTTGCACCCCTTTTCGCCAAGTTCTGTTTGACATTTCCGATCACTCTTTGCTATCCTCAGGCCCAGCTGTTTTCTGTTCTTATTCCCGCACACGGTATTGAACGAAGCGCATGACGCTCGTAAAGGCGTTTGCCTTCCCGGTGCGCTATCGGAGGGAACATGCTCGCAAAAGTCCAGAGCGCCGCGGTCCTGGGCGTTGACGCCTATCCCGTGGAGGTCGAGGTCGATGTGACGAGCCGCGGCCTGCCGTTCTTTTCCACCGTCGGCCTGCCCGATGCCGCGGTCAAGGAGAGCAAGGAGCGGGTTCGTGCCGCGCTCAAGAACACGGGATTTGATTTTCCCTTGAAGCAGGTCGTGGTGAACCTGGCGCCGGCTGATATCAAGAAAGAAGGATCAGCTTACGATCTGCCGATCGCCATCGGCATGCTGATCGCCGAGGGCGTGCTTGAACAGGAGCACGTGACGGGATGGATGATCGTGGGCGAGCTGGCCCTGGACGGCAGGATCAAGAGCGTGCGCGGCAGCCTCTCCATGGCGGTCCATGCCCGGCGAATTGCCTGCCGCGGCATGATCGTGCCGGCGGACAACGCGGCGGAAGCAGCGGTGGTGGAGGGCATCCCGGTCGTCGGCGTGCACACGCTCCCGGAGGTGGTCGAGTTCCTCGCGGGCCGGCAGGCGATCGAGCAGACGCGGGTGGACGTGCAGGGCGCCTTCGTGTCGCTTTCCGTGTACCAGGAGGACTTCGCCGAGGTGCGCGGCCAGGAGCACGCGAAGCGGGCCATCGAGATCGCCGCTGCCGGCGGGCACAACATGATCATGATCGGGCCCCCCGGCTCGGGCAAGACCATGCTCGCCCGGAGGCTTCCCTCCGTCCTGCCGCAGATGAGCTTCGAGGAATCCATCGAGACCACGAAGATCCACAGCATCATGGGCCTGCTCCGCGACGGACAGCCGCTGGTCGCCACACGGCCCTTCCGCAGCCCGCATCATACGATCTCCGACGCAGGGCTGATCGGCGGAGGCCAGATCCCGAAGCCCGGCGAGGTGAGCCTGGCGCATAACGGCGTGCTGTTCCTGGACGAGCTCCCGGAGTTCAAGCGGAACGTGCTCGAGGCGCTCAGGCAGCCGCTCGAAGACGGGAACGTGACCATCTCCCGGGCGCTCACGTCGCTCACCTATCCGGCGGCGCTGATGCTCGTGGCTGCGATGAACCCCTGCAAGTGCGGATTCCACGGCGATCCGCTCCATCCCTGCCAGTGCACGCCCCATCAGGTCCAGACCTACCGCTCCCGCGTGTCCGGTCCGCTCATGGACAGGATCGACCTCCACATCGAGGTTCCGGCGGTCAAGTTCCGCGAGATCGCCGACGACCGGCAGTCCGAGCCGTCGACGTCGATCCGCGAGCGCGTGACGCGGGCCCGCATGGTGCAGCAGAAACGGTTCTTTCGCGACGGCATCTATGCCAATGCCCATATGAAGCCGCGCCATCTCCGGAAATACTGCAAGATCGACGAGGCGTGCACGAATCTGATGGAAGCGGCCATGGACCGGCTGGGCCTTTCCGCCCGCGCGTACAACCGCATCCTCAAGGTCGCCCGCACGATCGCCGACCTGGACGGAAGCGACGGCATTTCGTCGTCCCATATCTCCGAAGCCATCCAGTACCGGAGTCTGGATAGAAGGGTGAATTGAGGAAGGGTAATCTTGATCAAAGAAGGAGTCAGTAATTTGTTAATTCTGAAATTCTTTGTGCGCTTTGGTGTTTTCTACGGGTTTGCTCTCGCTGTAGCATTAGCATTCTTCAGCCACGACGTTGCGGGGGCTTTCTTTGCAGGTTTAGGTGGCGGTATTCTTTTCGCAACCATTATGTCAGCCTATATGGCTTTTGGATGGTTTCTATTTCGTAAACGACTTCTATTCTATGGCAACATCGAGTCCCAACTTGAGAAATTCCATGTCACGCATATTTATTTGGAGGGTGTCGCTGGGGATACAACTTATGGAAGAAAAAAGTATGGAGGTCTATTCCTTACAAATGACTCTATAATATTTGTACCACATCGCTTTGCCTTTAAGTGTCAACCGATTAATATTCCACTTGAAACAATTACAAGCGTTGATACGGCGGGAATAAATTTAGCTAAGCTATTTTCTGGGGGATTAGGAGCACGTTTGAAAATAGAAACAAGAGATGCCCACAAATATGAATTTGGCGTGTGGGAGCCAGATAGATGGATTGAGGAGATCAATAAATTGAAAGAACCAATAATTGTCTCGTAACGGTAGAGCGACTTTTTCTCCTATCCGATCCCTCCGTCGCACCTCCTTCATTTTATGCTATAGTATTACCAAGAGTCGGGCAAACGCTGCGAGAATCACGATTCGCCTGAGCGAATGAATAATCGGCATCGACCGTAAAGTTTCCTGAAG
Organism: Nitrospirota bacterium; assembly: GCA_021814615.1. Taxonomy (GTDB): domain Bacteria; phylum Nitrospirota; class UBA9217; order UBA9217; family UBA9217; genus JAKAHZ01. The sequence goes on from JAKAHZ010000026.1 coordinate 4,134, forward strand.
AGCAACCGGGGAAAGAGGAAGAAGGGAGGCGTCATGGTCGAAAAGCTGAAGCATATGTTCATGGGTTTGCTCGTGGAGCGCAGGAAAAAGCAGCGTGAGCTCGAATTTCTCGGCTACGAAGCCTTTTCCCATCCGCCCATGATCACGCCGGGCTCGACGAAGCAGCGGATCTCTGCGACTGCCGAGACCAAGACACGCAAAGCTGCGTAACCTGCCGCTCAGCATCCTTCCTGCCTGACTACGTTCCGATCTTCCGGACCGCACATCCTGTTCTGTGCTCTCCTCCGTTCTCTTGTGCAACGCCTTTGTTTACGTTTCGCCCTGTCTCGAGTCACCAATTTACATTTTCGTATCCCGCCGCAGGAACTTCGTTGACGATTTCCCTGGAACGTACTATAGTACGCCTATTCCCGACTCGAAGGAGCCGTGCCTGTGTCTGAAGAAATACCGTCCCCCACTCCCTCGCCTGAGAACGGCCCGTCGCTTTCGATCATTCCGCTCGGCGGCGTGGGCGAGATCGGCATGAACAGCACGGTCCTTGAATTCGGCAACGACATCCTGGTGATCGATGCGGGGCTCATGTTTCCGGACCCCGAGATGCTGGGCGTCGATATTGTGATCCCCGATTTCACCTATCTCCTGGAGAACCGCGACCGAGTCCGCGCCATTGTCCTGACCCACGGACACGAGGATCACATCGGCGGACTTCCCTTCCTCTTGCGCGAGCTCAAAGTGCCGGTCTACGGCACGCGTCTGACGCTCGGATTCGTAAAGGACAAGCTGAAAGAGCATGAGCTGGACAGCGAGGCCGAGCTTATCACCGTCAAGCCGCGCGACGTGGTTGACATCGGCTGCTTTCGCGTGGAGTTCATCCGCGTGACGCACAGCATCGTGGACGGCGTGGGCCTGGGCATCACCACGCCGGTGGGCAGGGTGGTCCATACCGGCGACTTCAAGATCGACCCCACGCCCGTGGACGGCGAGATCATGGATCTGCGCACCTTCAGCGAGTACGGCGACAAGGGGACGCTCGTCTTCCTCTCGGACAGCACGAACGCCTCGCAGGGCGGGTACACCTTCTCGGAAAAAGAGGTGCGGCGCGGGCTCGAGGATATCTTCAGGAAGGCAAAGGGCAGGATCGTTGTCGCCACCTTTGCCTCCAACATTCACCGCGTGCAGCAGATCATGGATGTGGCGGTGATGTACGGCCGCAAGGTGATCCTGAACGGGAAGAGCATGATCGCCAACGCGCAGATCGCCCTGGACATGGGGTATCTCAAGATGCCGCCCGAGACGTGGCTCAGGATCGAGGCGCTCAAGGATCTGGCCGACGACAAGGTGGTGCTGATCACGACCGGCAGCCAGGGCGAGCCCATGAGCGCGCTCACGCGCATGGCCGCCAACGAGCACAAGCATTTCCAGATCAAGAAGGGCGACACCGTGGTGCTTTCGTCCAAGATGATACCGGGGAACGAGCGTGCGGTGACGCGCATCATCAACCACTTGTTCAAGCGCGGGGCCGATGTATTCTACGAGAAGGTGTCGGAGGTTCACGTGTCGGGCCATGCGTCCAAGGAAGAGCTGAAGCTCATGCTGAGCCTGGTGCGGCCGAAATACTTCATTCCCGTACACGGAGAGTACCGCCATCTCGTCTACCACAGCCAGCTTGCACGGAAGGTGGGGATCCCCGACGAGAACATCTTCATCATCGACGACGGCGAGGTGATGGAGTTCACGGCGGACGGCGCCCGGCGGGCAGGCATGGTCCAGGCCGGACGCGTGCTGATCGACGGCAAGGTTCCCGGCGGCGTGGAGAGCGTGGTGCTCAGGGACCGGATGAAGCTTGCCCACGACGGCGTGGTGATTGTGATCCTGGCTATCGAAAAACTGACCGGCAAGGTCGTGTCGGGTCCGGACATCGTTTCGCGCGGTTTCGTGTTCGAGGACGCTTCCCAGGAACTGCTGGCGGAAGTGAGGGACCTCGTTATGGACACGCTCCTGGTCATGATCCCCGAGGCGAAGGGCGATATGTCGCTCGTGTCCGCGCGCGTCCGCAGCGCGCTCAAGAAGTTCATCAACAAACGGCTTGAGCGCCGTCCCATGATCCTTCCGGTGATCATGGAGGTCTGACGGCCGTTTGCTTTTCCGTTACAAATGAGAACGTTCCCGCCCCGCGTTTTTCCTGGACCAGAGAGAGATATCGATCTTCTGCGAACCGGCATTTTGCATGCCTGAGCATTCACGATCATCCACCATTACCAGAAGTACCAAAATCGGATAAACGTACGTTTGATTCATTTAGCGTCGGGGTATTTTAGGGGTATCCATGCACTTAACTCTGGCAATAATCCATGGCAGAGTGGTAAGACCATACTATGATCACGGAGAAGAACACGACTTCCGTTGAGAAGCGTTCTGCTGCGGAACTCTTTATGAAGGCCCTGTACTACGACAAGCAGGAAGGCCTTCGCGGGATCAAGATCGGCGAATTTCCCATTCCGGAGATCAACGAGCGTGAAGTGCTGGTCCGCGTCAAGGCCTTCTCGCTGAACCACCTGGACCTCTGGATCATGGAAGGCAAATATCCCGTCACCGTGCCGCTGCCGCATATTTTCGGCACGGACGCAGCCGGGGTCGTTGAAAAGGTCGGCAAGCTGGTGACCCACGTGGCGCCGGGCGACGAAGTGATCGTCTATCCCGGTCTCTCCTGCGGCAAGTGCGCAAAGTGCCTTGCCGGCCGCGACAATGAGTGCCGCGAATTTTCGCTCGTGGGCGTGCTGACGCCGGGTGTGTCGGCCGAGTATGTCAAGGCGCCGGCAGTCAATATATTCAAGAAGCCCGCGGGCATCACCTTCGAGGAGGCGGCAGGCATCGGCATCACCTACACCACGGCGTGGAACTCGCTCGTGCTGCGCGCGGCCATCCAATACGGCGACACGGTCCTGGTCCACGGGGCAGGGAGCGGATCGGGCACGGCTTTGATCCAGATCGCCCGGCTCTTCGGCGCCACCGTGATCACCACGGTGGGCGACGCGTGGAAGGCGCAGAAGGCTTTGGAACTCGGCGCGGACCATGTGATCAATTACCACGAAGAGAATATCGTCGACGCGGTGAAGCGGATCACCGCCGGCGAGCTCGCCGACATTGCCATCGATCACGTGGGCGCGGCGACGTTCAACCAGACACTGGCGGCGGTGAAGCGCGGCGGCAGGGTCGTCACCTTCGGCGCAACGAGCGGCGACGAAGTGCCGATTTCGCTGCGCCACATCTTCGGTAGGAATCTCACCATTCACGGAGTCTATGTCGGCCCGCGCGCATCGCTGGCCCAGTATCTCCGGCTCTTCCCGCGGAGGCTCCGGACTGTGGTGGATTCGGTCTTCGAATTCGGCGATGCCCCGAAGGCCTATGAAAAAATGATCTCCCGCCAGGTCTTCGGCAAGATCATCGTGCGCTGCTGATCACCAGTCCTTTTTTCTTCCCTCCCCTTGCAGTTCCTCCGGCTTTATGAAATAATTTCTGCATCACGACGCACACTGCTGTTTTGCCGTCCGCGCGCCGCGCTCCATCGTGCCGTGCCGCTGGTACGCGGCATCTTTGCGCCACGCCGGACGGTTCCTGGAGGCTGCCATGCCGAAGAACGATGTCACTGCCATCCATCACTCGCGGAGAGGATTGGACAAAGAGTCGATCAAGCGCTCCCTGGAGAATGTCCTGACCTACGCTATTGGCAAGGACCACTTCACGGCGACGCATCGCGACTGGTTCCATTCTGCGGCGATCTCCGCGCGCGACCGCCTGACCGAGCGCTGGATGGAAACGATGCGAAGCTACTACCAGGCCGATGCTAAACGGGTTTACTACCTCTCCCTCGAGTTCCTCACCGGGAGGCTCTTGTCCAGCAGCCTGCTGAACCTCGGGTTCTACGACGCCTGCCGCGAAGCCCTGGTTGATCTGGGGCTCGAGCTCGAACGCATCCGCGAGTTGGAGAACGACGCGGCCCTGGGCAACGGCGGACTGGGCAGGCTCGCGGCGTGCTTTCTGGACTCCATGGCGACGTTGAACATCCCCGGCTACGGGTACGGCATCCGGTATGAATACGGCATGTTCACGCAGCGGATCGAGAACGGCTTTCAGGTCGAGCATCCGGACAACTGGCTCCGATACGGAAACCCCTGGGAGTTCCCAAGGCCTGAGGTCCTCTATCCGGTCCATTTCGGCGGCCGGGTCGTGGAGTACCGCGATGACCGGGGCAATCTGCGCCACCACTGGGTGGACACCGAGGATCTCATGGCCATGGCCTTCGACACGCCCGTACCGGGCTACGGCACCGATACGGTGAACAATATGCGGCTCTGGTCCGCCAAGGCGACGCGTGATTTCAACCTGAAGTACTTCAACGAGGGCAACTACATCAAGGCCGTGGAGGAGAAGAACGAATCGGAGAACCTGTCCAAGGTGCTCTATCCCGACGACACCACGCAGATGGGACGGGAGCTCCGGCTGAAACAGCAGTATTTCTTCGTCTGCGCGACGCTCCAGGACATCCTGCGGCGGCTGACCAAGCATCACGCCGGTATCGAGGAGCTGCCGAATAAGGTCGCCATCCAGATGAACGACACCCATCCCTCCATCGCCGTGCCTGAATTGATGCGCATCCTGCTGGATGTGCATCACCTGGAATGGGACCAGGCCTGGGACATCACCCGAAGGACCATTTCGTACACCAATCACACGCTCATGCCCGAGGCGCTCGAGACCTGGCCGGTGAAGATCTTCGGCGAGATCCTGCCGCGCCATCTGCAGATCATTTACGAGATCAACCGCCGCTTTCTCGACGATGTGCGCCACCGGTATCCCGGCGACGCGGACCTGGTGCGCCGCGTGTCGCTCATCGACGAGGAGGCCGGAAGGCGCGTGCGCATGGCCAATCTTTCGATCGTGGGCAGCCACCGGGTGAACGGCGTTTCGCAGATCCATACGGAATTGATGAAGGACACCATCTTTGCCGATTTCGAACGGCTTTCCCCCGGCAAGATCATCAACATCACGAACGGCATTACCCCCCGCCGCTGGCTGCACCAGGCGAATCCCGGATTGTCCCGGCTCATCACGTCGCGGATGGGCGGATGCTGGCTCCGGAACCTCGCGTGCCTCGCCGAGCTCCGGAACCTGGCGGCTGATGCCTCGTTCCGGCAGGAGTTCCGGAGGGTCAAGGAGGAGAACAAGAAACGGCTTGCGGAAAGCATCGAGGCCCGGGTCCGGACACGGGTGAATCCGTCGACGCTCTTCGACATCCACGCGAAGCGGATCCATGAGTACAAGCGCCAGCTGCTGAACCTCCTCCACGTGGTGACGCGCTACAACCGCATCCGCGCGGGCCGGGCAGGGAACATGGTGCCGCGGACCGTGATCTTCGGAGGGAAAGCCGCGCCGGGCTATGCCATGGCCAAGCTGATCATCAAACTGATCCACGATGTGGCCGATGTGGTGAACAACGATCCCAAGATCGGCGACCTGCTGAAGGTCGTGTTCCTGCCGAACTACAATGTGTCGAACGCGGAGAAGATCATTCCCGCCTGCGATCTCTCCGAACAGATCTCGACCGCCGGGACGGAGGCATCGGGAACGGGCAATATGAAGTTCGCCCTGAACGGAGCGCTCACGATCGGAACGCTCGACGGCGCGAATATCGAGATGCGGCAGGAGGTGGGGGAGGAGAACTTCTTCCTTTTCGGCCTGACGGCGGCGGATGTGGCCGAGGTGCGCGCGCAGGGATACAATCCCTGGCACTACTACAACACCAACGACGAGCTCCGGACCGTACTGGACATGATCGGTACGGGGTACTTCTCCGCCGACGATCCGCAACGGTTCCGTCCCGTCGTCGACAGCCTGACGGGGAACGGGGATTACTTCCTGCTGCTCGCGGACTACGAGTCCTACATCACTACGCAGGAGAAGGTCGATGCGCTCTACCGGGACCCGGAGGAATGGTCCCGGCGGGCGATCCTGAACGTGGCCGGCATGGGCAGATTCTCCAGCGACCGCAGCATCCAGGAATACGCCGAGCGCATCTGGCAGGTACAGCCCGTGCAGCGCGAGAGCGCCACGTCCCCTTGATGTTTGCAAAGTGCGGTGCTTTCTGTTATCATGCGCCGCAGCTATGGCAGCGATCATCGAGGCGGTCATTCTCGGCGTTGTGCAGGGGCTTACCGAATTCCTGCCCATCAGCAGCTCGGGCCACCTGATCCTGGCCGAATGGGCCACCGGGTGGACGGGCGAGCTGATGAACAGCCTCACCTTCGATGTCGCCCTCCATGTCGGCACGCTCGCAGCGGTCCTCTGGTACTTCTGGCGGGACTGGCTCAAGTTCTTCAAGGCCGTCGTAAATGTCGCGCGGGGAAGAGCCGCGGCGTACGAAGCCCGCCTCGTCACCTACATCGGCCTGGCAACGGTTCCCGCGGTGGTCGCCGGGCTGCTCTTCGAAAAAACGGTGGAAACGCTGTTCCGCAACCCCCTTCTCGTGGCGGCGGCGCTGGCGATGGGATCGCTCCTGATGTGGCTCGCGGACCGCTATTCCGCGAGGTCCGGCCAGCTGGGCAGCATGTCGCTGGGCCACGCCCTGTTCATCGGCGTTGCCCAGGCTTTTGCGCTGATACCGGGCATTTCGCGGTCGGGCATCACGATCACCGCGGCTCTTGCCGCCGGCTATCGCCGGGAGGACTCGGCGCGTTTCTCCTTTCTCTTGTCCACGCCGGTGATCGGCGGGGCCGCAGTCCTGAAGGTCCACGATATCACGTTCCAGGGACACGCGGCCTGGGGCTGCATCCTGGGCACGCTCAGCTCGGCGGTGGTGGGCTATCTCGCTATACGGTTCCTGCTCCGCTATCTCGAGCGCCATTCGCTCACCCTTTTCGTCTGGTACCGGCTCGCGCTCGCCGGAGCCGTCGTGCTGTTCTGGGGGCTGCACCGCTAGGAGATCATGGCAGGTTCAACGGTCAAACAGAGGCAGGGAAACGAGATCCTCGCGCTGGTCCTGTTCGCCGCGGGTCTGCTGGTGCTCCTGTCCCTGGTGACGTACAGCGCATCCGATCCCTGCTTCAGCGTTTCCGGAAAAGGCGGAGAGATCAAGAACGCCATTGGGGTCATCGGTTCCTATCTCTCCGACGCGCTTCTCAAGCTCTTCGGCGTCTGCGCGTACCTCCTGCCGCTCTTCGCGTTTCTCTCTGCCGCCTTCTTCGCACTGGGAGGCGAAGCGCTCCACCCGCATCTGAAAAAGGTCGGCGGGATCCTTCTTTTCGTCTCCCTGGCAACATTCTTCGGACTCCAGGGCGAGACCACCCAGCTCTTCTCCGAAACCATTCCTTCCGGCGGCATGCTGGGCCGGCTCTTCGCGGTCCTGCTCGTGTCGAGCATCTCGATCACCGGCGCCTATATCGTGACGGTCACGGCAATCGTCAGCGCCCTCCTGCTCCTGACGCCCTTCTCGCTTCTCGCGGCGCTGGAATGGCTACGGACTGGATACCGCGCCATGCTGGACAAGGCTGCGCTGGTGAACGATATCCGCAAGGGACGGGCGGAAAAAGCCCGGGAGGCGAAGGCGCGGCCCGCTGCGCCCAAGGAACCGCCGAAGATCGCCGAGGCGCCGCCCGCACCGCCCAAAATCGCCGTCCGGGAAAAAGAGCAGAAGGAGAAGAAGGAGCGTCCGGCCAAGCCGGTGCAGGAGACCTTCGAGTTCATGGACGAGGGCGGCAAGGGATACAAGCTGCCTCCCCTGGACCTGCTCGACCCCGTGCCTCCGCCGGTCAAGCGCGTGACCGAGAAGGACATGCTCGCCCAGTCCGAGCTGCTGACCCAGAAACTGCTCGACTTCGACATCCAGGGACGCGTGACCCAGGTCCATCCCGGCCCGGTGGTCACCATGTTCGAGTTCGAGCCCGCGCCGGGCGTGAAGGTCCGGCGCATCGAGGGGCTCTCCGACGACCTGGCCCTGGCCATGCGCGCCGCGTCGGTGCGCATCGTGTCGCCGCTTCCGGGAAAGGCGGCCGTGGGCATCGAGGTCCCGAACAACGCGCGCGAGACCGTCTGGTTCCGCGAGATCGTCCAGGCGGCCGAGTACCAGTCCCAGAAGTCCAGGCTCCGGATCCCGCTCGGCAAAGACATCTTCGGCACGCCCGCCGTGGCGAACATCGAGAAGATGCCCCACCTCCTCGTGGCAGGCGCCACGGGGTCCGGAAAGAGCGTGGCCATCAACACCATCATCATGGCGCTGCTGTTCAATGCTCGCCCGAACGAGGTGAAGCTCGTGATGGTGGACCCGAAGATGCTGGAGCTCTCGCTGTACAACGACATCCCGCACCTCCTGACGCCGGTGGTGACCCAGCCCAAGAAGGCGGCGGAGACGCTCCGCGCGGTCGTGGCTGAAATGGAGCGGCGGTACCGCCAGCTCGCGGAGAAGGGGTCCAAGAACATCGAGTCCTACAACAAGGCCGTGCCGGAGAAGGACCGCCTCCCCTTCATCGTGGTGATCATCGACGAGCTGGCGGACCTCATGATGACCGTCCAGAAGGAAGTGGAGGACTCGATCATGCGGCTCGCCCAGATGGCGCGCGCCGCGGGCATCCACCTTGTCGTGGCGACCCAGCGGCCGAGTGTCGACGTGGTGACGGGCCTGATCAAGGCGAACCTGCCGTCGCGCATCGCCTTCCAGGTCGCCTCCAAGACGGACTCGCGGACAATCCTGGACGCGAACGGCGCCGAAAGCCTGCTCGGTAAGGGCGACATGCTCTTCCTGCCGCCGGGATCGCCGCACCTGATCCGCGTTCACGGGTGCTTTGTGTCCGAGGAGGAGATCAAGCGGGTCGTGGAGATGGTGAAGAAACAGGGCAAGCCGAACTACGAACTGCTCCAGCAGCGGGTCAAGGAGGTCGCCGAGGCCGCGGTGGCGTCCACCGAGGAGGGGGAACGCGACGAGGAGTACGAGCGCGCCGTGGACCTGGTCCAGATGAACGGCCAGGCGTCCACCTCCTTCCTGCAGCGCCGCCTGCGCGTGGGATACAATCGCGCCGCGCGCATGATCGAGATGATGGAGAAAGACGGCATCGTCGGTCCTGCGGACGGGTCCAAGCCGCGCAAGGTGCTGATTGCGAAGAATATGGATGGTACATCGAGGACGCTGGATGATTAAGTTCGAAATGCGGAGTTCGAAGTACGGGGTGAAATTCGCCGGCATGCTGAGTGCGCTGGGAGCGGTCCTCCTGGCCTGCGCTGCAGTGTTCGGTGCAGAGGCGACCGCGCCGTCTGCGAGCGTAACAGCGCCTGATACCGCCGATCCGGTCGGCCGCATCGAGGCCCACTACCGGGCCCTGACCGATCTCCAGGCAACCGTGGTTCAGAAGAACTACCTGAAGCCGGTCGACAAGACGCAGACCTTTGACGGCGTGCTGTTCATCAAAAGGCCGGGCAAGCTCCGGCTGGAGTACACGAACGGCCAGGTCATCGTGATCGACGGCAAAGAGGCCTGGTTCTATTCCCGGAAGAGCGAGCAGGCCATCCGGCGGACCTTTAAGGACTTTGAGCAGGCCAACATTCCGGTGGCGTTTCTCCTGGGCGCCGCGGACATGCGCAGGGAATTCGAGATATCCTTTCCCGATGCGGCAAAGCCCCTTACGCTTGATCTTAAACCGAAAAAGAAGGGCGCCGCGATGAAGAAGATCGAGATCGATGCCGATCAAACGGGCAGCATCCTGCGGATGATGATCTATGACCGTTCGGAGAACACCTCCGAGATCCTTTTCAAGGACATCCGGGAAGGCGTCGGCGTTGACGATAAACTGTTCCGATTCAAGGTTCCGAAGGGGACGGAAGTCATAGAACAGTAGTCAGGAGCCAGGAGCCAGAATTTTGGAGAAACGGATTCCGTCGCTCTTCTGACTCCTGGGTTCTGGATTCTGGTTTTTCTTATTCATTGGAGGTTCCTATGGCCGCAGAAAATTCTTTTGACATTGTCTCCAAGATTGAAATGACCGAGGTGACCAATGCGGTCACCCAGGCGACGAAGGAAATCAGCCAGCGCTTCGATTTCAAGGGCAGCAAATCGAATATTACCGAGGAAAAAGACGCTTTGGTCGTCATTTCCGACGATGAATACAAGCTCAAGAGTGTCGTGGACATCCTCCAGGGCAAGCTGGTGAAGCGGGGGGTCCCGATCAAAAACCTTACCTATGGAAAGGTGGAGCCCGCCCTGGGCGGGATGGTGCGCCAGCGAATCACGCTTCAACAGGGCATTCCCACGGACAAGGCCAAGGAGATCGTCAAAACCATCAAGGACGCGAAGATGAAGGTGCAGGCTTCGATCCAGTCCGACCAGGTCAGGGTATCGGGCAAGAACCGCGACGATCTGCAGGCCGTCATCGCCCTTCTCAAGGGGAAGGAGTTCGGCATCGAACTCCAGTTCACCAACTACCGCAGTACTTAGGTCGGAATAATAGGACGTTCCGCCGCTTCTTCAATCTTCCCTCTGCCCGTCTCGGGAGACCCTATCGGACGCTTCCGTGCACCGAACAGGAGCCTTCCCTCATCCTCGCACCCGTACGTTCATATTCTCGTAACCGGCGAATTAACCTTGCATTTTTTGTTCAAGCTGCTATAATTTGCTAATGTTTCGCACTATGTCTACGAGGGAAAACGCATGAGCTTGGTCGGCCGGTTGGAAGACCTTGCCTTGCCTGACATCTTCCAGATCATCAGCCTCAGCAAGAAGACCGGAACCCTTGTCGTACGAAGCCGCAAGGGAACGGGCATGGTCGTTTTCAAGGACGGCCAGGTGGTCCAGGCCGGCAGCGACGTCATCCGCGACTCCCTCGGCAACATCCTCGTCTCCCAGGGGATGATTGATTCCTCCGACCTTTCAGCCGCGCTGGCCGCACAGAAATCGAATCCCGACACGCCGCTCGGCATGCTTCTTGTCGAGATGGGGGCGACCTCCGCCAAGGTGATCGAGGATGTGGTCCGGACGCAGATCGAAGAGATCATCTCTGACCTCCTGGCCTGGGAGGAAGGGTTCTTCAACTTCGAGCTGGGCGAGATCGTTTCCCGCGACAAGATCGAGGTGGATACCCAGGATTTTCTGCTGAAAGCGGGCATCAGCGCCGAGTACCTTCTCATGGAGAGTACGCGGCTCCTCGATGAAAAGCGAAAGGACCAGAAACGCCCTCCCTCCCCGCAGGCCAAGGCCCCGGCGGCGGCTCCCGCCCCGCCCGCTGCTCCCAAGCCTGCCCGCGCAGCTGCCTCATATCCTCCTCCTGCGGCGCCGGTGACCCGCGCCAGCTCCGAGCCGGCACGCGAAGAGTTTCGCTCCCGCATCGAGAGCGAGGAGCCTTCGAAGCAGATCACGACGCTCAAGTCCATGTTCGACGAACTCCGCTTTCCCACAGCAACGGCGGAGGTCACCTTGCTCATCCTCCGCTATGCGAGCGAGGTCGTGAACCGCGCCATCCTCTTTATGGCGAAGAAGGACGAAGTTCGCGGCCTGGGCCAGTTCGGGATCGAGCTGGCGAGCGGCAAATCGGCGGACCTGGTGGTGCGGAATATCCGGCTTTCCCTCGATGAGCCGTCGATGTTCAAGACCGTCATCGATACACGGCGAACCTATGTCGGCTCCTTCGATGCGAACACGGTCCATGATTATCTGCTGAAGACGATCAATGGACCGCGGCCCGAAGCGGTCCTGGCCATTCCCCTTATCGTGGACAACAAGGTGGCGCTTATTGTTTACGGCGACAACGTTCCTGACCAGCGGCCGATCCGGGGCATCGACACCCTGGAGATCTTCATGAACCAGGCGGGGATGGCGCTGGAAAAAGCGCTCCTGGAGCGGAAACTTGCCGAGCTGCAAAAGGAGAAGGAATGAAACATGTCCTGATCGCGGAGGATTCCAAAGCCATCCGCTCACTCATCAGGATCGCGCTCGAGGAGGCCGGCGATTATTTTGCGACCGAGGCGGCGAACGGCTTTGAAGCGCTGCGCCTCCTCCCCACGAAGACCTTCGACCTTATCATCACCGACATCAACATGCCCGACATCAATGGCCTCGAGCTTATCGGCTTCGTCCGCTCGAATCCCTCCTACAAGGACATCCCGCTGATCATCGTCAGCACCGAAAAAACGGAGGAGGACAAGCGGCGCGGGCTGGCGCTGGGCGCGTTCGGGTACCTGGTCAAACCCTTCAAGAAGGAAGATCTGATCGCTCTGGTGAGCCGGGCGGTCAAGCGGACGTAGCGGCCGCGGAGGAGACGGCGATGTTCCGGAACGATGATGCTGCGCGCAGGGGGGAGCACGACGATCGGTGAGGACCGACAGACCGATACGGGAATTTCTGGCTGAAGCGGAAGATATCCTCGAGACCGCGAACCGGTCTCTTGCGGCGCTCGAGGATGCTGCCGGAACGGGCCGCGGAGATCCCGACCTGGTGAACGGGCTCTTCCGGTCGCTTCATACCTTCAAGGGTCTCGCCGGCATGTTCGGCCTCAAGGATCCCGCGGATCTCTCGCATAAGCTCGAGAATCTGCTCGACGAGATCCGATTGGGCAAGACCGCGCTGACACGCGAAACGCTCGACGCGCTGGTCGACACCCTGGACATTCTGGGCGGCATGGTCCAGCGGATCGCGAAGGGCGAGGAACCGGGAGAAGGCCGCGAGGCCGTCACCCGCATCGACCGCATCCTCGCAGCAAAGACGCAAGAGGGCCCCGAGCATACGTTGTCCTCGCTGATCCAGATCGATCCTGCCATGCTGCAGGTGCTGACGGAATACGAGGAGCATCGCCTCCGCGAGAATCTTCGCGAACAGAAGAATCTGTTCCTGGTCCGCGTCGTCTTTTCCTTTGCCGAGTTCGAAGAGGGCATCCGGGGCCTCACCGACCGGATCAAGCAGCACGGCGAGATTATCTGTACTCTGCCGATCGCGGGCGGGGGCGGTGACGGCATCGGTTTCACCCTCCTCGTCGGGAGCGCCGAGCAACGTGCCGGGTTCGGCCCCGTGCTGGCGGGAACAGAGGCCGCCATCGAAGAGGTCCCGCGCATTTCCGCGGCCGCAGCGCCGCGCGGAGCCGAGGGCAGGGACGAACCATCGACGCTCAAGAGCGTGAGCGAGACGGTTCGCGTCGACATCCACAAGCTGGACAGCCTCATGAGCGCTGTCGGCGAACTGCATATCGTCAAGGGAGAGATCGCAAGAATTGCCGCCGAGCTCCGTTCACAGGTGGGATTCACCGGGCCGGCTGTCAGCCTGTCGAAGGCATACAAGAACCTGGAGCGCCGCCTGAACGAAATTCAGGAAGGCATTCTCGATGTGCGGATGGTCCCTATCGGCCAGATCTTCGGCCGCCTCACCCAGGCGGTGCGCAAGTACGCGAGGGAAGCGGGGAAGGAAATCGACCTCGAGGTCAGCGGGGAAGATACGGAGCTCGACAAACTGATGGTCGAAGATCTCGCCGATCCGTTGATGCATCTGATCCGGAACGCCATTGACCATGGCATCGATTCGCCCGATGAGCGGCGGGCGCTGGGGAAGCCAGAACGGGGGATCGTTCGGCTCGTCGCGTTCCCGAAGGGGAACCAGGTGGTCATCACCGTGGAGGATGACGGCCGGGGGATCGATCCCCGCGTGATTCTGGCAAAAGCCAGGGAAAAGGGGATTATCGATCCGGCGCATGATCTCGATCCCGAGCGGGACCGCAAAGAAGTTTTGGACCTCATCTTTCTGCCGGGATTCACCACCCGGGAGGCGGTGACCGAAATCTCGGGCCGTGGCGTGGGCATGGACGTAGTCAAGCGGAATGTCTCGCGGATTGCCGGGATGATCGATATCGAGACCGAGACGGGCGCGGGAACGTCGTTCGAACTGACGCTTCCGATCACCCTTGCAATTATCAAGGCGCTCATCGTCGAGTCCGGCGGCCGCCGATTTGCCGTGTCCCTGGGATCGGTGCTCGAGGTGCTGCGGGTGCGGCCCGAGCGGATCGAAACGATCGAGACCCGCGAGGTCATGGCTATCCGCGACGAGACGGTGCCGCTGCTGAGGCTGTCCGACGCCTTCGATTTCCCGGCCGGCGAGGCCGGCGGACAGCTGTTCGTCATTCTTGTCGGGCTGGCGGAGCGGAGGCTCGGCCTCGTCGTGGAGGGCTTGCGGGGCCAGCAGGAGATCGTGATCAAACCTTTGGGCAGACAGCTTGCCAAGATCCCCGGCATTGCCGGCGCGACGGAACTGGGCGACAAGCAGATCGTGCTCGTCCTGGACGTGGAGTCGCTCATCGAAGGGACGGCGAAGAAGATGGTGGCGCGATGAGAGTGGACGGAGGGCAGGCAGCGGGAAGCAGGGGACCGGCACCATGCCGCCGTTCCCCGTCCGCCGGTCTGCGCACGCTGGTCTAGGGTATGTACGAGGAATTCTACGGGCTCAGGGAAAAGCCCTTCAGTAAGACGCCGGATCCCCGCTTCCTGTACCAGAGCAGCAAACATGCCGAAGCTCTGGCCAGGCTGCAGCTTGCGGTGGAGGAGCAGGACATCATTCTGCTGACCGGCGAGATCGGGTGCGGCAAGACGACGCTCTCCCGTGCGCTGATCGACTCAATGGATGAGCGGTTTCATCCCGTCTTGATCATCAACCCGCGTCTTTCGGCGCCTCAGCTCCTGAGCATCGTGGCGCTCCGGCTGGGAATGGACGACGAGTCGCGGACGAAGCACGGGTTGCTCGAAGGGATCAACGCCAAACTCTACGAGCTGTACGAGGCGGGCAAGCGTCCGGCGGTCATCATCGACGAGGCGCAGCTCATCACCGGAAAGGCGGTCTTTGAAGAGCTTCGCCTGCTTACGAACTTTCAGCTCGACGACCGGAATCTTCTGGCGCTGGTCCTCATCGGCCAGCCGGAGCTGAAGGCGCGGCTGGCCCGCAAACCCTACCGGGCGCTGCGTCAGCGGATCGGACTGCAGTATCACCTGGGGCCGCTCGATGAGCAGGATACGCAGGCATACGTAGCCCATCGCCTGCGCGTCGCGGGGAGGGAGGCGCCGCTCTTCGACGACGGAGCGCTGGCCGCCCTGTTCCGCACCAGCGAAGGGATCCCGAGGCAGATCAACAACCTCGCGGCCAATGCCCTGCTCGAAGGGTTCGGGCGGGGAGCGGAGCTCATCACGGCAGAGATCGTGGAGAACGTGGCGGAAGAAGGCAAATAAGTGCCTCCAGCCTGCGGCGCTGGCGGACGGACGATTGACATGGATATCCTCGCAGCCAGAAAAAAAGCGGCCGAGCGTGCCAAAGAGGTGAAGAAGGAGGCCGTAGCTCCCGGATATGCACCGGAAGAGAGCCGGACGACCGTCGCTCCTGCACTACCGGCCGGTGGAAAACAAGAGGAGCCAAAGGTTGCTGTTGAACAGCCCCCGGCGCCAGTGGCCGAGGTCCCCGTGATGTTGCCCCCGGCTTCTCCATCGCCGGCACCGGAACAGGGCGCTGCTCCGGAAACGGCAGATTCGGCAGAGGGGGAGCGGGAGCTGGAGATGCTCGCTGTTCTGCTGGGAACAGAGGAATACGCGCTGCCCGTCGATACGGTCAACGAAGTGCTGTCACCCAGGGAGATCACGCCGGTTCCCCATGTGCCGCCCCACGTTCTCGGGGTCTGTTCCCTGCGCGGGATCGTACTGCCCGTCGTCGATCTGCACCGGCGGCTGGGACTGGCCGAGGGAGCGCATGACGAGAAATCGAGGATCGTGGTGATCCGTCTCGGACGTGACGAGCTCGTCGGACTGTGGGTGGATCGCGTCCGCGGGGTTGTTCGGTTTCCTCTGTCGGCGGTCAAGCCGCTTCCCGAGGCGGTGGCGCAGGGACCCGGCGCAGAGCTCCTGACGAGCATCGCGCGGAAGGATGACAGGCTGTTTATTCTGCTCGACGCGGAAAAAGCGATGGGGACGTGATGGCAGATGCGTCCGCGCAGCTGTTCTCGGAATGGCAGCGCGGGTTCTATGTTCAGAAAGGATGAAGGAGGGGGACATGAGGGTAGAACGGAAAGTGCTCAAAAGCATGCCTGCGATAGCGGCGGTCCTGCTGGCGCTGCTGCTCGGCGCCTGCGGAGCCGACAAGCCGCAGGGCGGCACGGTGGCAACGGTCGCCGGGAGCGGCACGAGCGCCAACGGCAAGACCGTGTACGTCGAGGGGGCGACAAACGTCGGGCTTGAGGCATGCACGACCTGCCACCCCGCGCAGACGGCAGCGTGGCTGGTGAGCAGGCACGGCAATTCGAATGCCGAACCCGCTGGAACCGAATCGAACTACGCCGCAGCGTGCAAAGCATGCCATGAACCGAACGGCGAGGGATCGCAGAGCATCGCGGGCGTGAGCGGCATGCTGCCGCGCGTGGGCTGCGAAGCATGCCACGGCGGCGGGAGCCTCCATGCCGGTGCGGGCGGGACGGGGCCGATCGGATACGCGGCATTCCCCGAAGGAACCATGGGCGTAGCGAGCGTGGTCCCGGTGTCCGGCCAGTTCCGGACCTGTACGAAATGCCATCAACTCCTGGATCCCACGGATCCCGCGAACCTCGCGACAACGAGCACGCCGCATGGATCGAGCACGACGTCGAACCAGATCATCACGGATACCCACTTCGCCACGCCCGGCAACTTCCCCGGCGGCAGCGGTGCGAATACCAAAAATATAACCGGCTATGCCATGGACTTTGCCAGCGAAAAGGTCTGTACGGATTGTCATAATCCGCACGGCACGGCCGATATCAACCGCGAATGGGCCCTCTCGGCGCATGCGGACAAGCTGGCCGCCAAGGATGCGCTCGGCTATTTCAGCACTGCCTGGGCGCATTACAACTGGACGCTTGCCAGCAGGGCGGTCTGTCAGCGCTGTCATACCACGACCGGCTATGCCGCCTATGCCGATGCATTCCGGAACGGCGATCCGGCGGGCGCCGCTGCGATCCGCCTGGGAGCGACGCCGCCGCTCCAGCCGAACGACAAGTTCAAGCCGGAGATGCTGAAGTGCAACGGTTGCCACACGGACAACAGGGGTACTCTCCGCAATCCCGGACCGGTCACCGCAAACTATGACTACCCCATCCCGGTCGGCGCAGGCGGCAAGCCCTATGCACTGGCATCCTATACGTTCCCTGACGTCTCAAACTCCAACGTGTGCATGCTTTGTCATACGGCGCGGGAAAACGGCGATACGCTCAAGGGATTGAACGATCCGGCGCTGCTCTCGGCGGGAACGATCTCCGCTTTTGACTTCAGCAAAAACGGCTTCGTCAATTCCCACTACCTCTCCGCGGGCGGCACCGTCTTCACCGCGACAGGCTTCGAATTCCCGGAACGGCCTTACGAGAACATCTCGACCTATCGGCATGTGCTGATCGGCTCCAGCGCGGTTCCGAATACGGGGACCAGCGGACCCTGCGTGGGATGCCACATGTCGCGGCCTGCAAAGAACGGCAATCACCTCTTCCTGCCCGTGACAAGAGACACGGTGATTCCCGGAAAGATCGACAATATCGCCAGCCAGGTCTGCATCTATTGCCATACGGAATCCGGCGACGGCGGTCTGGCGGGGCTCATCAACGAACGCAAGGAAGAGTACGAAGCCTCGATCGAGGCGGTGACATACATCATCGATAAACGGGGTTTCTATTTCCGGGAGGCAAATCCCTATTTCTTCCAGCTCCGCACCGCGGGCACGGCGACGATCACCGCGCTGGTCACCCAGGGAAGCGCCACGGTGATCGGCAACGGAACTCGGTGGGTGAGCGCCCCAACCGGAACCGTCAAGTACGGCTCCAGCGGAGATTATTTCAAGGCGGACAACGACGGGATCTATTACCAGGTGAAGTCCGTCGCCTCGGACACCACGCTCACCCTAGCATCGACGTACAAGGGAACGGATGACCCTGCCGCGGCCTTCACGATCATTTCGTCGAGCGCAACGCAGAACTGGCTTACGAAAAAGGGAAGCGGCATCGTTCCCGCAGCGGCGACCGACACCGACACGACCGGCGCGGCGACGGGCAAGTTCAACATGGCTGCGGCGTTCAACCTGAACCTCCTCGCGCACGAGCCCGGCGGATACGTCCACAATCGCTACTATGTGAAGCGGCTTCTCTATGACGCAATCGACTGGGCGGACGACAACGAGATGAACTATTCCGTGGGAGCCACGCTGAATGCCCTGCCGTCCGGCGCGCTGTTCAAACAAGGCGCGATCACCTATCTGCTGCCCTACGGGACGCTCGGCATTGCAGCCGAGCGCCCGTAGCGGCACCCTGCAAAGGAGGAAACATGAC
Organism: Nitrospirota bacterium; assembly: GCA_021814615.1. Classification (GTDB taxonomy): domain Bacteria; phylum Nitrospirota; class UBA9217; order UBA9217; family UBA9217; genus JAKAHZ01. Next base: position 22,472 of record JAKAHZ010000026.1, read on the forward strand.
GATGGAACCGTATCGGAAAACAAGCAGATGGATGATTCTGGCGCTCATGAGCGTTTTCGTTTTCGTGGGGTGCGCGACGCTGAAGGAATCGAAACCCATCTTCCTGAACAAGGAATACGAAAAGATGATCGCGGGCAGGCTGGACGCCGATTACGTGGGAACGGACAACTGCCTGCGTGCCTGCCATTTCCATGACGCGCGGCGGCGCAATTTCGACCTCTCCACCATGGGCGCCCAACTGTCGCGCGAATCGGGCATGCCCATCGTGAATTGCGAGTCCTGCCACGGGCCGGGCAGTCTCGCCATCGAAGGCCTGACGCCGGAGAAGGTTGCCAAAGACGCTGCAGCAGGCAGGCAGACGGCCTGCGACTACAAGACCCTGGTGGATATGAAGAAGATCCCGGCGCAGGCGAAGTCGCTCATCTGTCTCAAGTGCCATACGGCCAATGCGACGTTCAACCTGCATAACTGGAACGCGAGTACGCACAACCTGTCGGATGTCTCCTGTTCGGACTGCCATAACATCCACGCCGGCCACAACCTGAAGGTGAAGCCCCGGGAGATGACGGACCTGTGCTACAAGTGCCATCCCGACATCCGGGCATCCTTCTCCCTGCCGTCGCATCACCCCGTTCCGGAGAAGAAGATCTTCTGCACCGACTGCCACGACGCCCACGGCGGGATGGCGCCGAAGAACCTCCGGAAGGACACGGTGAAGGAGGCCTGCACGCAGTGTCACGCAGAGAAGGAAGGGCCGTTCCTCTACGAGCACGCGGATCTTACCGAAGATTGCCGGGCCTGCCATACGCCCCATGGATCGGTGAACCGCAGCCTGCTGAACCAGCGGCAGCCGTTCCTCTGCCTGCAGTGCCACCCGACGCATCAGCTCTCATCGGCAACGACCGCTGAAGAGAAACGGACGCTCTATACCCGATGCACGGACTGCCATTCGACGATCCATGGCACCGATCTTCCGTCGCCCAGCGGTAGGGGCACATTCGTTCGCTAGGAGGATGCCGACATGAAAAAACTGATTGTACTGATCATCATGTGTCTTGCGATCGCGGCATCCCCGGCGATTGCACAGGAAAAACAGCCGGCGGCCGACGCATACCAGCTTGGGGCCGTCTTTGACAGCGATATCCATCTTGGCTACCGGTGGGTGGGACAGCATGGCAGCCCGAAGTCGGGAGAATACGAGGATCTGCATTCCTCCGTTGCCGGCCAGGCGATAATCGAATGGGACCCGCTGCCGCACCGGTTTCTGCTCGAGACCTATAACGACAGCTCCCGCGATTACTTCAGCGAGATGGATTATTCCTACAGCGACGTCGTCATGCTGAACATGCTGACCCGCAAATTTTCGCACAACTTCGATCATCTCTCGCTTGGCGCGGATGATCCGGCAACGCAAACGCCGCGGATCACCGACCTGAGTCCGAACGACCGGTACACCACGGAAACGGGCATGACGAGAGCGCAGATCAGGTTCAAGCTGCCCGATTATCCGTTCCACATCTATCTGGAGGCGAAGAACCAGGATAAGCACGGTGATATCCAGCAGCGGTTCTATGAGGCCTTCTCGGGGGGCTTCAACAAGATGTCCCGCACCCGCGAGATTGACTGGGAAACGAACGAAGCCCGCGCAACCGTGAACAGCCATCTGGGGCCGCTGGAGATCGAGTACAGCCACGCAATCAAGAAGTTCGAGGATACAAAAAGCAAGGTAATGACCGACACGGTTGTGGGCAGCCCGACGACCTTCGACCACAACCTCGTGCCGACCCTGGAATCGTCGTCCGACAGCATCAAGGTCCACACGTCCCATACCGGCCGTATTGCCGCTGCGGCGACGTATGTGAACGGCGAAAAAGAGAACAAGGACAGCAATACCAAGTCGACGTTCTGGAATGCGGCGGGAGACCTGACGCTCATTCCCTGGAAGGAGCTGACTGTTTCGTTCAAGTACCGGCACTTCGATGTAAATGAGGACACCCCCGATTTCGCCACCCTGTCCGGCGTTACGGGATACGTCGCCGGAGCCGGCGATTATGCGGTCCGCAACGCGATCAATTACCATAGGGACCTGGTGAGCGGTCTGGTGCGGTTCCGGGCCACGGAGAACCTTACGGTCCGGGCTGAGTATGTGTGGGAATCGCAGCTGCGGGATGTCTGGCCGGGATACGATTCGCTGACAACTCCCCTGGGAACGACGACGGCCTATTGGACCGAAGATGAGCGCGTGGTGAAGGGGACCGCCCGCCTGGGCGCCACCTACCGGTTCACCAGTCGGTTCCTGTTCCGGGGCGACGTGAGCCACCAGACGGCCGATATCCCTGCGAACAGCACGGACAACACCTATTTCAATACGACCGATCAGGCCCGCGCCAGTCTGACCTGGAACCCGAAGCCCTGGGTGAGCATGCTGCTCTCGGGCGGGACCATCCAGGAGAAACGGGACCAGCTGGCCGCACCTCAGGCCGGAGAAAAGACCGCAGAGCGTGACCGGGCCCTGGCATCGGTGACCTTCCTTCTCGGCAGGAAAACGTCGATCACCCCCAGCTACGCCTACTTCCGGAATGCGGTGACCTCCGCAGTGGCCTACACCGACGCCACGGGCGGCACCACGGCGGAAACGGGCGTTCCCTATGCCGATGAAGCGCATCTCGTTTCGATCAGCATGACCCATGCCGTGACGGATATGCTGTCGGTCACCGCTGAGGCGGGGAGGAGCTGGTCCCGCGGCAACTGGATCACGAGCGAAATCGTACCCGGCAGCATCGGGATCCCCCAGCTCACCAACCTGAAGGTGGTCGAGACCTATGCAGGCGGTGAGGTGCAGGTTGACTATACCAAGAACCTCGGCACCGAATTCCGATACCAGGTCCGGAAGACGGATGATATCCTTGACAATGCACAGGACGGCACGACACAGATCGCGCTTGCGACGCTGTCCTGGAAGTGGTGAGGGGGGAATTATGATCCTACGACGATGGTGCATTGCCGTCGCGATTGTCCTGATTGCGACGCCCGTTCTGGCGGGGGAAAAGACCGTCGGTGTCGTCATGTCGGGCAACATCGGCTATTACCAGGAGATTCACCGCGCTTTTGCGAACGGGCTGATCAAGGAAGGATATGACCGGCGCAAGGTCGACACGCTTCTCCAGATGCCCGCGCCCGACCCGCTCTCCTGGACGAATGCCGTGCGGAAGATGATCGTGGCCGATGTGAACGTCATGGTGGCCTACGGAGCGGCATCTGCCCTCTCCGCCATCAAGGAAACGAAATCCGTGCCGATCGTGTATGCAGGCGTTTACGATCCCGCCGGCATCGGCATTGTGGCGAAGAACATTACCGGCATCACGTCGAAGGTGCCGCTGACCAGCCTCCTGAAGTATGCAAAGAAGCTGGTGCCCTTCACGAAGCTCGCGGTGGTGTACAACGAACTGGAGCCGGATTCGGTGAAACAGGTCGAGGAGCTTGGCGCTCTGGAGAGCCAGTACGGCTTTCAGGTCGTCAGAATGCCCGTCAAACGGGTTGACGAGGCCAAGGCCCTGACCTTTGCCGGCAAAGCGGACATCGTTTTGATCTCGGTCAGTGCGGTTGCGAACGAGGCACTCGATGCGATCGTCAAGACGACGCATGCCAGCAAAATTCCGACGCTGAGCCAGCTGGGCGGCGCCGGCGATCGGGGGGTCATCCTGACCCTCGCTCCCAGCGCAGCAGAACAGGGCGAAGCCGCGGCGCGCATCTGTGCAAAGCTTCTGAACGGCGACAACCCGGCGAGCATCGCGCCGGAAGTGCCGAAGCTCGTTGAGCTCGTCTTGAACATGAAAGAGGCGTCGGCCATGGGCCTCAAACCTTCCGTTGATCTGATGACGGACGCAACGAGGGTGATTAAATGAAGTGGTTCGCATCTCTGAACCTGAAAACCCAGGCCGTTGTCGCAACCGGCGGGATCCTGTTCCTGGCGCTGACGCTCAACACGGCCATGAACGTCTATTCGGCGGCCGGCAAGTACCGCGAGGCGGTCATCGGACGGGCAACGGCTCTTGCCGACGGCGTGAAAAAGGATATCGACAAGGTGACCGGGTTCGGACTTCCGCTGGCCTCGCTGGAAGGCATGAGCGACAAACTGCGGGCGCTCATGGCGGTGGATCAGGATATCTCCCAGGCCATGATCATGGACAGCGAGGGGAAGGTCCTCTACGCGTCGGATAAAAGCAAGGAAGGTCTGGTGCTTTCCGATGAGGCCGCGCGTAAGGCAGTCGGGGCAGCGGCTCCACTTGCGCAGGAATATGCCGACGAGGAGGGAGATCATCTCGAGAAGGTCGTCCCGCTCCGGAGCGCCGACGGCAAACCCCAGGGGGTGCTTCGCATCGCGGTGAAAGCGAGCGCTGTCCGGCGACAGGTGCGCGACCTGCTGCTCTGGTCGACCTTCGTTGCCGTGGTGAGCTTCGGCCTGGCGACCACGCTTGTGTCGCTGTTCATTCGGAGAATGATCACCGGGCCGCTGTCGAATATGGCCGCGACGGCTTCGTTGCTCGCCGCGGGAGACCTGAAACAGCGGGTCTCCGTGTCGACGAACGGCGAGATGGGTCAGCTGGGGAACGCGCTCAACGCCCTTGCCGAGAACCTCCGGGAGATGCTGGGCAGAGTGAACCAGATGTCCGCCGGGCTTGCAGAATCGATGAAGATGATGAATGAAGCGACCCAGAAGATGAGCAGGGGGGCCCGTGTTCAACTGGAGGCGGCGGAACAGGCCGGGGTGACCGTCGGCACCATGTTGACGTCCATCAAGAGCGTTGCCGAGAATGCGGCGGAGATGTCCACTGCAGCGTCGGACGCCGCGTCGTCGGCGTCGGAAATGGCGGCCTCCATCGAAGAGGTGGCGGAAAGCGCCGGGGGCATGTCTGCGGCAGCGGAAGACACGGCATCATCGATCGTGGAGACGCTGGCGTCCATCCGGCAGGTCACGGAAAATACCGAGGCATTGTCCGCATCCGCGGAGCAGACCTCATCGTCCATTACGGAAATGAGCTCTACCGTCAAGGCGGTCCAGCAGAAGGCGCAGGAATCTGCCGCCATCGCCAACAAGGTGGCGAAAAGCGCGTCGGAGCAGGGTATGGTCGCAGCACGGGAGGCCATGGACGGCATGGAGAACATCCGGTCCACCGTCGAGGCCACGGCGGAGCGCATCAACCGCCTCGAAAAGCGTTCCCAGGAAATCGGCCAGATCCTGAAGGTAATCGATGAGGTCACCGATCAAACCGGGCTCCTTGCGCTGAATGCGGCGATCCTGGCTGCGCAGGCGGGCGAGCACGGCAAGGGATTCGCGGTGGTCGCCGTGGCAATACGAGAACTTGCGGACCGGACGGCCGCATCGACGAAGGAGATCGCCAATGTGGTTGCAGCGGTCCAGCAGGATACGACTGCCAGCGTCCATGCCATGGCAAAGGGACTCCAGGCGGTTGAGGACGGGGTGGGCCTTGTATCCGTGACGAGCCAGGTGTTCCAGGATGTGGCGGACAGCTCCCGCCTGGCCGCGGACATGGCCCGGGCCATCGAAATGACCACCGCCGAGCAGGCAAAAGGAGTGACCCAGATCACCGAAGCGGCGGTCAACATCGCCGAGCAGATCGAGCGGATCGCCCAGGCCATGCAGGAGCAGCGCCAGGGAAGCGAACGGATTGCTCTTGCCGCCGAAAAGATGCGCGACATCACGAGGCAAATGAAGGTCGCGACCCGCGAACAGACCGACGGCAGCCGCCAGATCGCCAAAGCCGTGGAATCGGTCACGACCCAGGCGGGCAATGTTGCGAAGGCGACCGCCGAGCAGGGCAGCGGCGTTCAGCAGATCAGCGACGCCATCTCGCGGATCCAGAAGATCACCGAGGAGAACGTGGATGTGTCGGTAGAGATGGACATGGCTGAAGTGACCTTGCGGGAGAAAGCGGACGCGCTCCAGGGAGCGCTCAAGAAATTCAAATTCTGATCCTGCACGGCGATCGAAGCGGTTCCTCAAGGGGGTGCAATGGCACGGTCATTCAAGGATACGGTCCGTTCGAGCATGGGGCTCAAGTTCGTCCTTGTCCTGTCCGGATGGATTCTGCTGCTCATGCTGGTCGGGTCCGTGTTCGTGGCGCGAATGCTTCTCGATTCCCAGCAGCATGCCCTCGAGGCGCGCGGCAAGGAAATGGGCAAGGTGATCGCGAAGGCGTCGCTGGACCGGCTCGTGGCGAACGATGTGCTCGGCCTCAACCTGATTGTCGAGGACATCCTGAACTCGAGCGACATGCTCGCGATCGTCGTCACCTCCGCCGACGGGACCCCCCTCACCAGCGTCCGTTCCAGCTTCAACCGCGCTCTTCCCGAGGTCAAGGCGGTCATCGACCGGGTGAAAACTGACAGCACGGCGGCCATCGCGTCGGCGATGACCCGCGATCTGAAGCCTATCGAGGTTGCCGTGCCCGTGTTCATCGACCGGACCAAGATCGGCGAGGTTCGTCTGGACTTCTCGCGCAGGGAGGTGCGCGGGGGCGCCATACGGGTCGTCCTGCTGCTCATCGGCACGAGCATCATTATCGTTCTTTCCATTGCCGCCCTGCAGTTCGTCATGGTCCGCCGGATGATCATCCTGCCCACCCGCGCGGCCGAGACCATGGCGAACCAGATCGCCGCGGGAAACCTGGAACAGCATGTACGGGTCAGCACGATCGACGAGATCGGCGACCTCGGCCGCGGCCTGAATCGCATGATCATCGGGCTCAAGGAGATCGTGCAGAGCGTACGGGGCGCCGCGCTCAAGATGGAGCATGTATCGTCGGACGTGATCGGGGTTTCGGCGAACGTGGCGGCGGCCAGCAAGGTCCAGGCCGAGTCGG
>JAKAHZ010000165.1 GCA_021814615.1 Nitrospirota bacterium
TTTTCCAGATGGCCCAGGGTTCCTACAAGATGGATATGTCCAAGATCACCAAAGGCGACTTCTGCGGAAAATGTCATAACGGCCAGAAATCCTTCGATGTGAAATCGACGGAAAATTGCATCAAGTGCCATAAATAACATCACCGGGGGGAGCCATGCGGACAGCCATTCTGGTCCTGGTAAGTGTTGTTATCGTGCTCGGCACGGGCACGGTGTTTGCCATGGGAGGCGGCGACATCACCTTCAAACTGAAGAATGCCGACAACGTCATTTTCAGCCATGATTACCACCTCAAGCTGCGGGGCCTGAAGTGTGCGGCCTGTCACTTCCAGAAATTCGCCAAGGGACAGGGCTACGAGATGAAAAAAGAATCCATCACCAAACGGGATTTCTGCGAACACTGCCACAACGGGATGAAAGGGTTTGACGTCTCCAACGTAAACAACTGTGTACGGTGCCACAAAAAATGACAGGAGGCCCTTCCATGAAACGCAGCATGCTCCCTCTACTTGCCTTGATCATCGCCGTTGCGATCGCGCCCTTTACTTCATTCGCCAAGGTCGGCGGCGAGGACATCACCTACTCTCCCAAGGGAGTTGGTAAGGTCGTTTTCCGCCACGAGCTGCACGTGAGTCAAAAGGGACAGAAGTGCACGGATTGCCATTACAAGACCTTTCAGATGCGCGGCGGCGATTCCGCCTACAAGATGGATATGGCGACGCTCACCAAGGGCCAGTTCTGCGGCAGCTGCCATAACGGGAAAAAGGCCTTCGACGTGAAGGAATCCGCGAACTGCAACCGCTGCCACAAAGACTAGAACGCCTCTTTCAGCAATTAAGAAACGCAAAAGACCGCTCGCACTCCGTGAGCGGTCTTTTTTTCAAGAGACGAGTGACATTTTCTTACGCCACGCTGAGCAATACCTCCGCCACTTCCCCGGGCCTTGACACCATCATATCGTGCCCCGCTTCGATCCGGACGGGATCGACCCTGAGCGTTCCGGCAAATCCCGCCGTCAGGGCCGGGGGCAATGCCTTGTCTCTCATGCCCATGATGTAGGTGCGCGGAACAGCGGTATCCGGAAATGTGTTGAACGTGATCCGGTCGAAAAAGGCCGCGAGCGGTTCCGGCGTGAGCCGGCGCAGATAGCGTTCCTGCTCTTCCCCCTCCAGATCGGTGAAATAGCCCGGCCGCAGACTTTCTATGGTCCCGAAGACCTCCGTCGCCGTTCCCTGCTGTTTCCGGAGCGTTTCCTGCCGTTCCTTGGGCAAGAGATCGATCAATGCCGAACTGCCCGGCGGAACGACCGCGGCGAGATAGGCCAGGTGTTTCACACGGGCGGGCATTTCCTCGGCAATCTTGCTGATAATGATTCCGGACATGCTGTGTCCCACGAGCACGAGTTCCCGGAGGTTCTCCCGCCGGATGAAATCGATCACATCGGCTATATAGGTGGACATGGTGACGCCGCGCCGCTCGCCGGCACGCGTGCCGTGGCCGGGGAGATCGAGTGCGATGGGATTGGCACCGCCTTTCTGAAGAAGGGGCATCACCCGCTCCCAGAGCCATGCTCCGCGGAGAGCGCCGTGAATCAAGAGATAGGTTTTCATGATACTCCCTGTTCCCTCATCGCAGTACGCCGCGAAGGCACGAAGAGGAGAAGAAAATCATCCAACCGTCATCAATAGTTGCGTCTTTCTGATGCAATCACCTGCTCCGCTGATGACAGTGCACACACTGTTCTTTCGGCGGATGGATCGCTTTGAGGGGCGAAGGCATGCCCGGACCGTGGCAGGGGCCGCAGGATTCGTCGGATATCGCCGCCCTGTGCGTCTTGTCGGCGGGGATGAGCGGGGGTTTCTTCCCGGTGGTGGAAAGGATGACGAGCAGGAGCAGCACCGCGGCTCCCGCGATGAAGGGCAGCGACCGCTTCACGTCATTCGCCTCCGATCCGGTATTTTTTCAGTTTGTACCGGAGCATGCGTTCGCTGATCCCCAGGCGCAGCGCGGCTCGCGTCTGGACGCCGCCCGACTCCTTGAGCGCCTCGAGGATAAGGCCGCGCTCAACGGTGTCCAGCGTCTCGTTCAACGACGATCCCGTCTTCTTGACGCAGATCTTCTCTTCACTGCCGTCCATGCGGATATGGAGCGGCAGATCGTTCACCGTGATATAACCGCCCTTCGAGAGCACAACGGCCCGTTCGATGATATTCTCCAGCTCCCGGACGTTGCCGGGATAGGAGTAGCGCATCAGCCGGTCGCGCGCCTCGGCGGTCACGCCGGAGAGTTTTTTCCGGTTCGCCGACGCATATTTGCCGATGAAGTGCTCCATCAGCGCGGGCACGTCCTCCTTGCGGTCGCGGAGCGGCGGTATGGACACGGACACCACGTTCAGGCGGTAATAGAGGTCTTCACGGAACTTCCCTTCGCGCATGGCCAGCTCCAGGTCCCGGTTCGTGGCGGCGATCAGCCTCACGTCGGCGCTGATCGTTTCGTTCCCGCCGAGCCGCTCGAACTCCTTTTCCTGGAGCACCCGCAGCAGCTTCACCTGCACGGCGGGCGAGATGTCGCCGATCTCGTCCAGGAAGAGCGTTCCTCCGTTTGCCGCCTCGAACCTTCCGATGCGCCGCGATGCCGCGCCGGTGAACGCGCCCTTCTCGTGTCCGAACAGCTCGCTTTCCAGAAGCGTCTCGGGCAGCGCCGCGCAGTTCACCTTGATGAGCGGTTTGTCGGCCCGGGGGCTGTGATAATGGATGGCGCGCGCGATCAGTTCCTTGCCCGTGCCGCTCTCTCCCCGGAGCAGCACCGTGGCCGTGCTCCCGGCCACGCGGCCGGCCATGTTCAGCACCTCCTGCATGGCGTCGCTGGTGCTCGCAATCTCGTCGAACTTGTACCGCTCCACGAGCTGCTGCCGGAGTTCCGCGTTCTCGCGCACCAGGCTCTGACGCTCCGAGATCCGCTCGATCAGCACCACGACCTGGTCCAGATCCACCGGTTTGGCCAGATAATCATAGGCACCCGCCTTGATGGCCTTGACCGCCGTCTCGATCGTGCCGAAGGACGTCATGATGATGATCGCCAGGTCGGGGTTGATCCTGCGCGCTTCGTCGGAGGTGCGCAGCGCGTCCACGCCCGGGATGTTGCAGTCCGTAAGAAAGACGTCGTAGCGTTCCCGCTTGAGCGCGGCAATGGCATCGGCGACTGTGCCGAGACCCGTCACGTCGTACCCTTTTTTCTGAAGGAACGTCTCGATCCTGGCGCGTTCCTTCACCTCGTCGTCCATGATCAGTATTTTCGCGGTAGGCATATCGGTTGGATGTTCTCCGGTATCGTTAGGTAGACTATACCACCGCAGGTCCCCGGCGTCATGCAAAAAGAGCGCACAGAGAGGCAGGAAGCGGAAGGGCGGAGCATTACGAACAATGCGGTGCCGGTCCGTAGAGATCGATCAGAATGCCTTCGCGAAGGCCCCAATCGCTCACGAGCAGGCGGTCTTTCCCGCACAGGTCCAGGATCTCCCTGCAGACGATCGCTCCGGCGAGAATGATGTCTTCTCTCCCCGCCTCGAGCCCGGCAATCCTTCTTCGTTCGGGAAGCGAGGACGCGGCAAGCCGCTCCACCATGCTGTCGACGGCGCCTCGGGAGAGCACATGGCCGTTGATCCTGTGCGCATCATAGGCTTCAAGCTGCAGGTCCATGGCCGCAAGGGTCGTGACCGTGCCGGCAGTTCCCGCGACCATTGAGATCTGAGACGGATCGCCCCCGGTGCGTGACCGCAGTTCCTCAGCCCACAGGTGAAGTTCGGTCCGCACGGCGTTCCCGAGAGTTTCCAGGTCCTTCCGGTCGGGAGGCGCGGTACGGAGATAGTGTTCCGTCAGGTAAACCGCGCCCAGATGAAGGCTGCGCCCGGAGATCACCGTCCCCTCTCTCGTAACGATCAGTTCCGTGCTGCCGCCGCCGATGTCGAAGACGAGGGAGAACCGGAGCGGATCATCCGCCGCTGTTCCGGCGCCGGACACTGCTGCGCGCACGCCGAGCAGCGTGAGACGCGCCTCTTCCTCCCCTGAGATGACGCGAATCGCGATGCCGGTTTCGCGTCTCACGTCCTCGATGAATACCGCGGCGTTCGCCGCCTTTCGAAGTGCGCTGGTGCCCACGGCGGAAACGCCTTCGGCGCCGATCCGGCGTATTTCCGCTGCCATCGCCCGGAGCGTTTCCCGGGACCGCTGCATGGCGTCCGGCGCGAGCCGCCCCGTCCGAAGCAGGTCCCGGCCGAGCCTGGTCGTCACCCGTTCCGATGCCAGTTCACGGATGCCGCCTCCGGACAGGTCGGCTATGAGCATGCGAATGGAGTTGGTTCCGATATCGATCCCGGCAAGGATCATGAGAGGAGAATGTCGCGGAGCTTGTTGCTGTACGCCTTGACGCGCATCGCCAGGAGCCTGGCAATGGAAAGAGTGATCTTGGCGGCGATGCGGGGTTCCAGGTCGATCAGGGCCTGGAAATCCTTCCGTGTGAGCATGACGACCTCGCAGGCCGTTTCCGCCCGAGCAGTAACTGCCCTGCTTGATTCCTGGAGCAGCGCGATCTCGCCGAAGAAATCCCCGGCCCCGAGCTGCAACAGGCCCACTTCGTCGCCGTCGGCGCCCAGGATGGTAATACGCACCTGGCCGGTCTTGATGATATAGAGCGCTTCGGCAGGCATTTTCTCCGCGAAAATGGTCATACCGCTCTGCACGCGACGCTCCTGGAAGAGGCCGGTCAGAAGCTCGAAATCATCGCGCGAACATCCGCGGAAAAGCAGGTTCTTCTGGAGCAGTTCGATAGTATCCATAGCGATCCGATTTTCTGCAACGCTGTGCAATTATAGGGCACGGGGATTCCGGATGTCAAGAAAACAAAACAACGGCGACTTGACGGCAGTACGCGCGACACATTGCTCTTCCCGGTGTGAAGACTTATGCTTCCGGCGCGGCCATGACCGTCTTCCGCCGGCTCACCAGAACCAGGCCGGGCTTGGCCCCTTTCGGTTTCTTCACGTAGTTCGCCGTGGTCCAGGTCACCGGCACTTTCGCCGCCCCTTTTCCCTTGCTGTAATATGCGGCAAGCGACGCAGCTTTTCGGATCACTGCAGGCGGAGGATCGCGCCGTTCAGGATTGCGCAGCAGCACATGAGAACCCGGCATGCCTTCGGCATGGAACCAGAGATCGTGAGCATCCGCCAGCTTCGTGGAGAGGTAATCATTCCCTGCTGCCGTCTTTCCCACGAGAATCTCCCAGCCTTCGAAGCGGATCGTCCGGTAGGGTTGTTCTCTATTCTCCGGAGGCGCTGCGCACCGGGCCTTATTCCCCATGAGCGCTCCCCTCTTGACCAGAAGCGTACGCAGCCGCTCCAGTTCGTCAAGATCCCCCGCGGTTTCCACATCCTGCCCTATCCGCGAGAGTTCCTCAACCTGCGCCTGAAGCGAGGCCAGGCGCTCTTCGATCACCGAGCGCCCCGCCTTCGCTTTCTTGTACCTCCGGAAATAGGCATCCGCATTCTCCGCAGCCGTTCTCTTGGGATCGAGTTCAATCGTGACCGATTCGCCGTCGTATCCGGAAATGACGACGGACGTTTGTCCTCTTGCGAGTCGCTGGAGATTTGCCAGAAGCAGCTCTCCGTACAGCCGGTAGAGGTCCGCTCTCCCGGCAGACGCCAAGTCGCCCTGCACCGCCTTTACCGTCCGTTCCGCGCGCGCCGCGGCACGGGCAACTACGGTTGCCAATGTTTGCCTGAGCGCCGCGGTCTCCCGTTCCGTCTGTATCGATTCATAGAGCCGTTCCACCGAACTGTTGTAAGCCGCATTGCCGCTGGAATGATCTTCATGCGCCAGGGGCACGACACGATGCCGCGTTGGGGGATGCCGGTCACGGGCCGGCGGAAGAACATACCCCATTCCCGGCACCAGGGCACGATGGCCGCCGGCATCGGGGCTCACGACACGCCAGGGGGCGATGATTTTCCGTTCCTTATTCAGAAGGATCAGGTTGGGAGAAGAACTCAAAAGCTCGACGATCAGAAACTCCTGCGAACCTGCGCGGGAGCTGACGATCTCCACCACGCGGTCCTTGTTCAGCAGGCTGATCCGCTCGAGGCGGCTGCCGGCAAGATATTTCCTGAGAAGAAGGATGAATCCTGTCGGATGGGGAACGCCTTCCGGCCGTGAAGAAATGAGATGAAGACGGGAGAGGTTCCGGTCGACCGAGATGAGTAACGGCAGTGATTTCATCCCGGCGCGATGCAGCACGAGGC